>JBILYA010000145.1:0-5755 GCA_044378065.1 Burkholderiales bacterium
TGAATGCCTGCGCGCTTATCCGGAACTCAAGGTGTTCAGCCTGCCGCGGGTGACGCCCGAGCGTTATATCGAGCTCGGGGTGCGCGGCGATGCGGCGCAAGTGGCGCCGGCCATTGCAATGCTCAAGGCCGGAGTCAGTGCGCTGGGTTTTCCGTGGACGCCGTTCCAGGCCTGAAACGGCGGCGCAATTCAATAAAAAAGCCCCCGGATTTCTCCGGGGGCTTTTTGTTGCTGCGTTGGTTACTAAGCAGTCTGTTGCTGAGAATCAGGCAGCTTTCTTGGTGGCCTTTTTCACCGCGGTGGTCGCCTGGGAAGCAGCGGCTTCCATGTTCGACTGCGTGGCTTGCGCGAACTGCTTGGCAACTTTCGACAGGTTGTCGTAGGCCGAGTTGACGGCGGCAATTGCCGACTTCACTGCGGCAACGCCGACTTCCGAACCCGCCGGGGCGGTTTTCACCAGCTTGTCGAGGCCGGTCACCAGTTCTTTGTTGAACACGGAGACTTGCGCTTCAACCAGCTTGCCGAATTCAGCCTGGGTGCCGGACGCGACGTCGTAGAGGCTTTTCGCGTAGGCGGTGGCTTTTTCCAGCGACGGCTGGGCCAGGTTGTCTTTCAGTGCGGCGAATTGCTGGAAATCCTTGACGGCGGCCAGCGCTTTCGCGCCTTCGAAGCTGTCAGAGAACGCGGTTTTTGCGGCTTTCAGTTGCAGCTCGATCACTTTTTCGGCGCCCTCGATGGCGACACCGGCGAATTTCATCGCGGCTTCGAGGTTGGCTTTGTTCATTGCAATAAGTTGTTCGGGAGTCTGATACATAATTAATCTCCTTTAAAAACAGTTAGATGCTGGTTAAAACGAATTTCGTAGCGCTGGGGTGCTTTATTAATATTGCGCTGCACAATTCAAATTCTAAGGGCGTAAAAAGGCAAGTCAAGGGTTTGGCGTAAATATTTATTGCACCGCACCATAATTAGTTTGCGATCACTAACTTTGACGGCGAAGGTTCCCGTCGTTAGCATCAAAAAACACTGGCGAATCAAACCCTTGCCAGTCCCCCGCCGCACTGCGGCTTTTCCCGGTAACTGTTTGTTTATAAGTGACTATTTTTAAAATCTTATGACCACCCTGTTCAGCAAGATCATCGCCCGTGAGATTCCTGCAGATATCGTCTATGAAGACGAGCGCTGCCTGGCCTTCCGGGACATCAATCCCCAGGCGCCCACCCATGTGCTGCTGATTCCGAAGCAGGAGATTGCGAAGCTGGCGGATGCCGGCGCTGCTGATCAGGACTTGCTCGGCCACCTGCTGCTGGCGGCCGGCAACGTGGCGCGCCAACTGGGTGTTGGAGATGCCTTCCGTCTGGTGGTGAATAACGGTGCGGATGCCGGGCAGACGGTGTTCCATCTGCACCTGCACATTCTCGCGGGGCGGCCGTTGCACTGGCCGCCGGGTTGATCACGCAGTTGCGTGATCAGTCGGCCTGGATGCCGAGTTCCTTGACGGCCGACTTGTAGCGCAGCAGCTGATCGGCAACAAACTTGCCGAACTCTTCCGGCGATTGGGTGACCGGGTCGACACCCAACTGCATGAATTTCTGCGCGATGTCTGCCGAACCCACCGCAGCAACGGTGGCCTTGTGCAGTTTCTGCAGAATGGGTTTCGGTGTTTTTGCCGGCGCCATCAGGCCGAACCAGCCGAACGACTGGTAGGTCGGCACGCCGGCCTCAGCCACTGTCGGTACATCCGGCAATGTCGGCGAACGTTTCAGGCCGCCGACGGCAATGGCTTTGAGTTTTCCTGCCTGCACCTGTGAGGTCATGCTCGCCATCGGGCCGAAATAGAACTGGGTTTCTCCCGACATGGTCGCGGCGACGGAAGGCGCGCCGCCTTTGTACGGGATATGGATGGTTTCTTTGGCAATTCCGGCGCGATGCACGAACAGCGCAATCGCATAGTGACTGGTGGAGCCGGTGCCGCCTGAAGCGTAATTCAGCGCACGCGGTTTGGCCTTGGCCATGGCGATCAGCTCGCTGACCGTGTTGACCCGCAACGACGGATTGGCCACCAGCAGATTCTGTGAAATCGCGAACAGCGTGATCGGTGCGAAATCCTTCACAGGGTCGTAGTTGAGTTTGTTTTTCAGTGCCGGTGAAAATGAATGTGTGGAGACCGACGCGGCCAGCAGCGTGTAGCCGTCGGGATTGGCCTGGGCGGCGATTTCCGCCCCCAGCGTGCCACCGGCACCGCCGCGGTTGTCGATGACCATCGGCTGGCCCAGCGTTTCGCCGATCTTGGTGGCGACGATGCGGCCGATGGTGTCGTTGGCGCCGCCAGGTGGATTCGGCGAAATCATCCGCACCGGACGATTGGGAAATTCCTGCGCATGGACTGCGGCAGTTGTTGCGACAGCAATACTGCAGGCAATTAACAGTGATTTATTCATGTTTTCCTCCGGGCGATTGCGGTGGGGCCGGTGTTTCAGGTTTCGAGCGGCAACCGGACCGGCTGTCCGGAGCGCGCCGAACGTTCGATGGCAATGGTCGTCTGCAGGTTGATCATCGCCTGCTCCGGCGTGGTGTGCACCGTGGCACTGCCGGTGGCCAGATGGTCGAGCCAGGCGCGGGTTTCATTGCCCAGCGGTCCCCAGAAGTCACCGACAGCCCAATCCCCGGCGGTATTGCTGCCGAGGAAGGCCATGTTCACCGCGTGGTCCGGCACATAGGCGTGCGGGATACCGCGGTCTGAGTACAGCACATGGTCCATGTGGTCGTCGTCGATCAGCATGGTGCCTTCGGTGCCCAGCAATTCGACGCGGTCGGATTGGCCCAGCGTCGGATATTTGGCGGGCAGGGCGTAGCTCACGCCGAAGTTGACCACCGCACCGTCGGCAAAGGTGACGATGGCCCAGGTCACGTCGTGCGCGCCGTAACCGGCTTCCTTGAAAATGCCGTGCTGACCGCGGGCAACCACTTCCACCGGTGGATTGCCTTCAAGGAACCAGCACATCAGGTCGACGTAATACGTCAGCACATCCAGCACCGGGGTCGCATGCGGATCGCGCTTGAGGATGGAAAAGGCCTGCGCGCGAGAGTTGTAGACCCGGGCCAGACCGCCGGTCACACGGCCGAGCCTGCCTTGGATCATCTGTTCCTTGGCGCGCAGGTAACACTCCTTGTAGCGGCGGCTGTAGCCGATACGCAATTCACCTTTGGTGGCTCTCAGCGTGGCGAGGATGTCCTCGGCTTCGTTCAGTGACAGTGCGATCGGTTTTTCCACCAGCACCGGCTTGCCGAGTTCGAGCGCGCGCTTGATCGGCGCCGCATGTTCGCCTTCGGGCGTGGAGACGAACACCGCGGTGACTTCCGGGTGTTCGATCATTTCAAAGTTGTTGGCCGAATGGATGTCGGCGCCGGTGGTTTTGGCAAGCGCCGCGGCACGTGCCGGATCCAGATCGGATATCGCGAGAAATCCGACGGACGGATGTTTGGCGGACAGGCGCGCGCGCAGCGTGCCGATGCGGCCGGCGCCGATGACGGCGATGCCGAGTTTTTTGCTGGCTTTCAAAGGGGCTCCTCCTGATGCGACGGCGCTGAACGCCGCCTTACCCCCTATTTTAGTAGACGCGGTGTGCGACCGTCCCGCCGCTCAGCACATGCTGGACGTTTTCCCAGGAGACTTTGAACAGGAAGGCAGCCGATTGGCGAGTCACGCCGGCCACATGCGGCGTCAGCAGCAGGCG
The DNA here is from genome assembly GCA_044378065.1 of Burkholderiales bacterium. Taxonomy (GTDB): domain Bacteria; phylum Pseudomonadota; class Gammaproteobacteria; order Burkholderiales; family SG8-41. Next base: position 3,738 of record JBILYA010000145.1, read on the forward strand.
TGAGGCGGCTTCGCCCTCGAGTTTGAGCAGCGGGTTGTCCGCTGTGGCGGGTTCGATGCTGTAAACGTCGACTGCAGCGCCGGCGATGCGTTTGTCCTGCAGTGCCTGCGCCAGTGCGGCTTCATCGACCACGCCGCCGCGTGCGCCGTTGATCAGCACCGCTTCCGGTTTCATCATGGCCAGCTGCTTTTCGCCGATCAGATTCGTTGTTGCCGGAATCAGCGGCACGTGCAGGGTGACAACATCGGCCGTTTTCAGCAGTTCATCGAGCGCCATGCCGCGGGCGTTCATTGCGTCCGCCCTGGTCTTGTCTTTCAGTGCAGGATCGAAATAAACGATGTTGCAGCCGATGCGGTGGAAGGCCTGCGCCACTGCCATGCCGATCACGCCCATACCGACAACGCCGACGGTGGCACCGTCAATGCCGGCGAGGTTGTCGGCCATCATGCGGTTGCGGAAGGCGACGTAATTGCCTTTCTTGATTTCGGCATCGGCCCAGGCGAAACGGCGCAGCAGCACCGAGGCGCAGCTGGTGGTGAATTCGGCCAGTGCGGAATTGCTGCCGCCCGGGACGTTGGCTACAGGGATGCCGAGTTTTTTCAGCGCAGCTTCATCCAGGCGGTCGACGCCGGCGCCGGTGATCTGCACCACTTTCAGCGAGCTGCCTTCGAACAGTGCGGCGGGCAGCTTCGGGCCGACGGCGGGCATGACGACAGCGCGCGCTTCTTTCATCAAGGCCGGTACATCCGCATCGTCGGGCTTGCGGTAAGCGATGTTGATGTTTTTCGGCGGCGTGACGCCGACACGGGTGAAATCGGCTTCGGGGCGCAGGCAAAGGACGTCGATGCTCATCGGATTCTCTTCGTGGTGAATAGGCTAACCGCGGGCTGAAGCCCGCGGGGTCAGGCTTTGTGTTCCTGGGTGCGCTGGGCGATGTCCGACACCGGGAAGAAACACAGCAGCACCAGCGGATCGCTGCCGGTGTTGCGCGTGGCGTGTTTCTCGCCCGACGGGATCAGGATGGTATCGCCGGCTTTCAGCGGATAGTTGCCGCTGTCGGCTTCTGTGCAGCCTTCACCGGACATCACAAAAATGCATTCTTCGAAACCCTGATGGAAATGCCGGCCGCGCGGGCTTTCGCCCGGTTTGACCGGCGGGATTTCCACCAGGCGCAGGGTGACTGCCTGCGAGCCTTTTTCGCCGGAAACGATCTCCAGCGATTTGCGGCCGGGCAGGCCCATGCTTTTGGCTTCTGCCTGTGTCAGCACCTTGGCCATGACTCAGCCGGCAATCTTCAGGTGTTTGATCTCAGCAGTACCGCCCTGTGCTTCGTCGAGCAGCGTGAAGATTTCACCGCATTCCTTGGCAATGGCATCGGCGATGTCGTTGAGCATTTTGACGCCTTTGGCCGCCGTCGCATGTTCCGGTGCACCATACCAGCCCGTGGCGGCAATGGTCTTGATGTCGCGCAGAACCGGCTGATAACTGCGGGTGCGACGCAGACGATCCCATTTGCGGCCGTGGCTGTGGTCGGATGAATTGACGTTGTCGATACGGTCAAGGTGCACCAGGTTCGGCTGGTAGGCCAGCACCGCCAGTGCTTCGATTTCACCGCCGTGGGTCAGGCCGCCGCAGTCGTGGCCGTAGAGCTCGGCAGCGACATAGCAGGCTTGAACAACGATCACGCTCATGCCGACTTCGCGGTGCAGCTTTTCGGAGGCAATCGCCAGTGAAGGAATATTGCCTTCATGCCAGTTGAGAATCAGCAGGCGTTTGGCGCCGTGCTGCGCGGTGGAGGCGCAGGTTTCGGTGACGACGCGCTGATAGGTGTCGGGCGACAGCGTGATCGTGCCTTCGAAGGGCATGTGCATCGGCGTCACGCCCAGCGGTCCGCCGGGCAGTACCAGGCCGTCCATGCGCTCGGCTACGGCGTGGCCGATGACATTGGCAGCGTAGATGTCGGTGCCGGTGGGCAGGTGCGGGCCGTGCTGTTCGACGCTACCCGCCGGCAGGATCAC
>JBILYA010000146.1:0-5753 GCA_044378065.1 Burkholderiales bacterium
TACGAGATCCGCACCCACGATCTCTCCACGCAGCGTGCCTGATAAAACACTCGCGCCATGTCCGATCCGAACACCCCAGACGACAACGCGCGCGATGTGCTGAACAGGGCGGACGCCCTGCTGCAACGGCACAAAAAACCCGCCGCGCCGGCATCGCCACAAGCCGCTGGCGGCAGCGATATCCCCGTGCTGACCGATATCGTGCTCGAAGGCGAAGTTCTGCCGAAACAGGAATCCACAAACGGCACAACATCACCACAGCCGGGAGAGGGTGAGATCGTCTCCCGGGTACAGGCCCAGAATATTGAACATGCCGTTTACCTGAAACTGAAACGGGGACTCGACGACCAGATCGCCGGCGTCGTGCGCGAACGCTATCTGCCGGAAATCGGGGCGGCACTCGAACAGGCTCTGAGTCGCGTCACCAGCGAACTGCAGTCGGGTATCGCTGAAATGGTTCGCAGCTCGGTTGCGGAAACGCTGCAATCCCAGCTCAAACAGATCCAGCTACAGCCGGCGACAGCCGCTGTAGCAGAGCAACCCTCCGGTATAATGCCGCCCTCCTCAGCACCCCCTTCCCCGGCATCACACATGGAACTTCCGAAAAGCTTTGAACCTGCGGCCATCGAGTCGCGCTGGTATCCCACCTGGGAAAAAAACGGCTACTTCAAGGCCGGCGCAGACCCTGAGAAAAAGGACGCCTACTGTATCCAGTTGCCGCCACCGAATGTGACCGGCGTGCTGCACATGGGCCACGCGTTCAACCAGACCATCATGGATGGTCTGACGCGTTATCACCGGATGAACGGCAGCAATACGCTGTGGCAACCCGGCACCGACCACGCCGGCATTGCCACCGAAATGGTGGTGACGCGCCAGCTGGAGCAGAAAGGCGAATCACGCAATGCACTGGGACGTGACGAATTCATCAAGCGGGTCTGGGAGTGGAAGGAACAGTCGGGCTCGACCATCACCCGGCAAATGCGCCGTCTCGGCGCCTCCTGCGACTGGGAGCGTGAACGCTTCACGATGGACGAGCCGCTGGCGAAACTGGTCACGCATACTTTCGTCAAACTGTACCGCGACGGACTGATTTACCGCGGCGTTCGCCTGTCGAACTGGGATCCGGTACTGCACACGGTCATCTCCGACCTCGAAGTGCAGTCCGAGGAGGAAGACGGCAAGCTGTGGCAGATCCGCTACCCGCTCGCCGACGGCAGCGGTCATCTGACGGTCGCCACCACACGGCCGGAAACCATGCTTGGCGATGCGGCCGTCGCCGTGCATCCGGAAGACGAGCGTTACCGCAGCCTGGTCGGCCGCCAGGTCATCCTGCCGCTGACCGGACGCACGATTCCGGTCATCGCCGACGAATACGTCGACAAGGCCTTCGGCACCGGCTGCGTGAAAATCACCCCGGCGCACGACTTCAACGACTATCAGGTCGGCCAGCGCCACAATCTGCCGCAACTGAATATCTTCACGCTGGACGCGGCAATCAACGATACCGCGCCGGAAAAATACCGCGGCCTCGATCGCTACGTCGCACGCGAAGCAATCATTGCCGATCTCAAGGCCCAGGGCCTTCTGGAATCGGAAAAGCCGCACCGCATGGTGGTGCCGCGCGGCGACCGCACCGGCGTTGTCATCGAGCCGATGCTGACCAGTCAGTGGTTCGTCAAAATGGAACCTCTGGCAAAACTGGGTCTTGATGCCGTCGCCACCGGCGAAGTCAAACTGTTCCCCGATCAGTGGATCAACACCTATAACCACTGGCTCAACAACATCCAGGACTGGTGCATCTCGCGCCAGCTGTGGTGGGGCCACCGCGTGCCGGCATGGCATGACGACGCCGGCAATATCTACGTCGCCCATGACGAAGCCGAAGCAAAAACCCTCGCCGGCGGCAAGGCGCTGAAACAGGACCAGGATGTGCTCGACACCTGGTTCTCTTCGCAGCTGTGGTGTTTCTCCACGCTGGACTGGACGCCGGAATGGCCGGCAAAATCCAATCCGGCGCTGGACCGTTACCTGCCGTCATCGGTGCTGGTCACCGGTTTCGACATCATCTTTTTCTGGGTCGCGCGCATGGTGATGATCACCAAGTACATGACCGGCAAGGTGCCGTTCCGCCATGTCTACGTGCACGGCCTGGTGCGCGACGCCGAAGGCCAGAAGATGTCCAAGTCCAAGGGCAATACGCTGGACCCGCTGGATCTGATCGACGGCATCGACATCGAAGCGCTGGTGGCCAAACGGACTTCCGGCCTGATGAATCCGAAACAGGCCGAAGCCATCGCCAAGCGCACGCGCGCCGAATTCCCCGACGGCATCCCCGCCTACGGCACCGACGCCCTGCGTTTCACCTTCGCCAGCCTCGCCAGCCTCGGCCGCGATATCAAGTTCGACCAGAAACGCTGCGAGGGTTACCGCAATTTCTGCAACAAGCTGTGGAATGCCACACGCTTTGTGCTGATGAACTGCGACGGCAAGGACACCGGACTCGACGCCGCAGCGCCGGTCGAACTCTCGGTCGCCGACCGCTGGCTGATCAGCCGCCTGCAGCGCGCCGAGACCGAAGCGCAGCAGGCCTACGCCGATTACCGCTTCGACAATCTCGCCCGCACCATCTATGAACTGGTGTGGGACGAGTATTGCGACTGGTACCTGGAGCTCGCCAAGGTGCAGTTGGCCAACGGCAGCGAGGAACAATGCCGCGGCACCCGCCGCACACTGGTGCGTGTGCTTGAAACCATACTCCGCCTAGCTCACCCGGTGATTCCCTTCATCACCGAAGAACTGTGGCAGAGCGTGGCGCCGCTCGCCGGCAAAAGCGGCGACAGCATCATGCTGCAGAAATACCCTCAGCCCGAGCCGTCAAAACTCGATGCTGATGCGGAACGCGACATCGACCTGCTGAAGCAGCTGATCTCGGCCTGCCGCACGCTGCGCGGCGAGATGAACATCGCCCCGTCGCAAAAACTGCCGCTGCTGGCGCAGGGCGACGCTGTCCAACTGCGCAGCTTTGCACCACACCTAATGTCACTGGCTCGGCTGTCGGAAGTCCTCGTAGTCAATGAATTGCCCGCGGAAGACGCACCGGTATCCATCGTCGGTGATATCAAGCTGATGCTCAAAGTGGAAATCAACGTGGCGGCCGAACGCGAAAGGCTGTCCAAGGAAATCGCCCGCCTTGATGCGGAAACCACCAAGGCGCGCGCCAAACTCGCTAACGAGAGTTTTGTCGCCAAGGCACCGCCGCTGGTCGTTGCCCAGGAACAGGAGCGCCTCGCGCGTTTCTCGGCCACGCTGGAGCAGATGCGCGCTCAACTCGCCAAATTCGGCGGCTGATCACACTGACTGCGCGCCGTCCGCGGCACCATGGATTTCAAACACACGCTGCGCGCGCTGCGCCACCGCAATTACCAGCTGTTTTTCTGCGGCCAGACCCTGTCGATCATCGGCAACTGGGTGCAGCAGATTGCCATGGCCTGGCTGGTTTACCGGATGACCGAATCCGCCTGGCTGCTGGGTGTCACCGGATTTGCGGGGCAGATCGCCATCCTCGTACTGGCGCCGTTCGGCGGACTGTGGGCGGACCGTTTTGACCGCCACCGGCTGCTGCTGATAACGCAGGCCCTGTCGGCCGTTCCGCCACTGGTATTGGCAGTGCTCAGCTACAGCGGAACGATCGCCGTCTGGCATGTCGTGGTGATGGCGCTGCTCGCCGGTATCGTCAACGCCATTGATACGCCGATCCGGCTGACCTTCACCACCGAAATGGTCACCCGCGAGGATCTTCCCAGCGCCATCGCGATGAATGCCTTGATGCAGAGCATCGGGCGCATGATCGGACCGGCCATTGCCGGTGCGCTGCTTATCGTATCGACCGAGGCCTTCTGTTTTGTCATCAATACCATCAGCAAGATCATCATCGTCGGCACGGTCATCCGGATGACGATTGCGCCGCAGATAATCACGCCGCCAACCCTGTCTCCGCTGCAACAGTTGCGTGAAGGTGTGCATTACGCCTGGGAATTGATTCCCGTACGCTGGCTGCTGCCAATGGTCGCCACCGTCAGTTTCATGGTCACGCCCTACCAGACGCTGATGCCGATTTTCGCGGCTGAGGTATTCGAAGGCGGCGCCAGCCTGCTCGGCTTCCTGATGGGGGCGGCAGGCGCCGGCGGCGTCATCGGCATGCTGGCTCTCGCTTCACGCCGGGATGTCCGCGGCCTGACGCGATGGGTCACGTTTGCCTCGATGTCTGCAGGACTGAGCGCCATCGTTTTTGCGTTTTCAACGTGGCTGCCGCTTTCACTGCTGGCCATCGCCGTCACCGGATTCAGCATCGTCGTCAACGGCATGTCCGTCAGCACGATGATTCAGACCATCGTCGACAACCGCATGCGCGGTCGCGTCATGGGTCTGTTCTCAATGGCTTTTCTGGGCATGTATCCGCTGGGCAGCCTGGCTGGCGGCGCAATTGCGACGGCGCTTGGCGCGCCGGCTGCATTGGCCATCGGCGGTTTCATCTGCACCGTCGCCGCGCTGATCCTGTGGCGGCGCATGCCGGCATTGCGCGCGCATTTGCGCCCGATCTACGAGCGCCTTGAAATATCAAATAAAAACAAATAGTTACAGATTTACCAGGGCAGCAAGCTAATAAAGCCGGGGGTCAAAGGGCAGCTTGCGACCGACAAGTGCCTCCAGCATCTGCAACTCCAGATCCGTGTGATTGATCACCGGCGCCGCCTCCAGCATGCGCGGCATACCCTTGCCGTAGATGAAGCGCGGCTGATCATGCTGTTTGGTTCGTACGGTCTCCGCCGATTGCGGTTCATCCACAGGTGTCAGCACCGCCTCGCCGTAACAGGTGCAGGCATAGGTGCGGCGCGCTTCGGCCTCAATATAAATACCCGTGCCGCGAATACCGATGGTTGCAGTGACCGTCTGGATTTCCTTGCGCCGGCCCGACTCGAATACCGACAGCAGCGCACCGGTGACTACACGTAATGTGGTGACGACGCCTTTGACGGCAAGCGCGCCATATTCGACATGGCTGTTGCCCCGCACCAGAAAAGCGTCTTTTTCGGCGACAAACACCAATTCGGCGCCTTTGCCGGTAACGATGACATCGCCGGGGTTGATCCGTTGTCCCCGCTCGGCCGGTTTGCCGTTGATACGCACATCACCCTTGATTTGCGCGATACCCGGCGGCAAGGTGCCCGCCGCCAATGCGGTGCGCAGTCTGAGCATGCCCGCAGCAACCATCGCGGCTGCGGCAGCTCCCTGCAGCCACCGCCGGCGTCCTGCCTTCGCTACGGAACATTTCATTGATCAGCTTTCCGTTTGACGAATATGTGCAGTGTTGTCGTACATAACGGGCAGAACTTACTTCTTTTTCATGAAAAACGTGAATTCCTTGTCCGCCGCATCCGAGGACAGCAGATCGTTGCCGGTCTGCCTCGCAAATGCCTGGAAATCCTTCACCGACCCCGGATCCGTCGCCATGATCTTCAGAACCTGACCGGAGGTCATATCCGTCAAAGCTTTTTTTGTACGCAGAATGGGCAGCGGGCAGTTCAGGCCGCGCGCATCCAGTTCCTTGTCGAACTGCATCTGTGAACCTCGCTTTTATCCAAATGGGAACAAATTCAACCGCGAATATACGGCCTATGCTCGGGCACCTCAAGGCAACCTCAAGACAACTCCATGCCCGACCAGCCGACCGCGGGTGCCGATTATAGGCG
>JBILYA010000266.1:0-3795 GCA_044378065.1 Burkholderiales bacterium
GCGAAACACCAGCGACGGCTGCTCCATGCGGTCGCGCGGCTTTCGCATCCGCGCGGCCATTGCCAGCGCATGCGGCGCGTTTTCCATCAGGATCATCATCTGCCGCTCGTTAAGCTTGAGGCCGGCTTGCAGCGCCATCTGCTCGACATGCGATTGCATCGCGGCGCTGAGTGTGGAGCGCTTGGGTTCATTACCCTGCAGATCCGGCGCGGGCAGGGCGTCGCCATCAGTGAGCGGCGCACGGCGCCGATGCCAGTCGGTGGCCTGCTGGAAAGCATGGCCCGCCTGCAACACGCGGGCATCGTCACCGGGCCGGCCGATCAACTGCATGCCCAGCGGCAGACCGCTGCCGGTGTAACCGCAGGGCAGCGCCAGCGCCGGCGTGCGGCCGGTGTTGGCGGGTGTGCAGACATTGCTCTTCAGCCAGAAATTCTCCGAGCGGTAATCCTCGAAGCGCGGCGCCGGACCGAAACCGCTGGCGAGCAAGACGTCAAATTGCTCGAACACCGGGCGCATGTCCGCGAGATAGCGCCGGTGCTCACGCAGCGCCTGCACGTAATCGGATGACTGGAACAGGCAGGCCGGCAACGCGCGGCCGAGGAAATCGCGGCCGAATTTCTCCGGGCTGCGAATCAGGTTTTCCTGATGAATCGAAAAAATCTCGCTCTCGGCGATTACCACCTTGATATCAAAGCCGTCCTGCACCGGACGGATGCGGCAGGGGTTTACTGTCGCGCCCAGTGATTCAAACACTTTCACCGCTTCTTCCAACGCCCGCGCATGTTCCGGAACCGCCGGGATGTCTTCTTCCCAGTAATGGCGCAACACGCCGACGCGCAGGCCGCGCACCGGCTGGTTCAGCGCGGCACTGAAATCCACCGCCGGGTAGCGAATGCTGCCGTGATCGGCGGCGTCGTAGCCGGCCACCGCCTGCAACAGGATCGCGCAGTCTTCGGCGCTGCGCGCCATCGGCCCGCAATGATCGAAGGTGAAGGAATTGGGGATCACGCCGGCGCGGCTGACCAGCCCGTAGGTCGGCATCAGTCCGGTGATGCCGCAGAACGATGCCGGCCCGCGGATTGAGCCGCCGGTATCAGAGCCCATCGCCGCTGGCATGAAGCCCGCCGCCAGCGCCGCACCGGAGCCGCTCGATGAACCGCCGGTAAAGCGCGACAGATCCCAGGGGTTGCGCGACGGCGGCCAGGGCAGATCAAACGACGGCCCGCCGTGCGCGAACTCATGCGTCTGCAGCTTGCCGAGCAGAATCGCGCCGGCTTCCAGCAACTTGCGCGTGGCGGTGGCGTCTTCGGTCGGCACATTGTCAGCAGCCACCGCTGAACCGCCTGACGTCAGCAGGCCTGCGGTGTTGTAGATGTCTTTCAGACCGAAGGGAATGCCATGCAGCGGACCGCGATACCGGCCGCTTTTAATGTCTGTTTCCGCGCTGCGCGCAGCGGCAAGCGCGCGATCGGCGGTCAGCGTGATGAAGGCCTGCACCCGGTGATCGAGCTGGCCGATGCGCGACAGCAGCGCCTGGGTCAGCTCCACCGGTGAGAGTTTGCCGGACCGGATCAGTTGCGCGGCTTCAGCAATCGAGAGGTAATGCAGGTCGGAGTGACTCATGTCGCCAAGTCTTTGAATTAATTATTATTTTGTCGTGTGCGGGATGACTTTGCCGCCGCAATTCACAAAACACTGCTGGTATTCGGATTCGCAGCGGTAGTGGTTCTCCGAGGCATAACAGCTCTGGCGATGGCATTTGCCGGGATCGGTTTTGTTGGATGCTGCCGTGGCGAGGCAGGCGCGGTAGCCGGATTCGGCGTTGCGCTCGCAGAAAGCCTTGTCGCTTTGTGCGCGCTGCATCTCATTGCCGCGGCACTGCTCGCGGATGCCTGCGCATTGCGTAATGCAGATCTTGCCCGACTCCGAGGCGGGCACGACGAATTCATAGGTGGTGGTTGTGCAGGCGGCGAGGAGGGTGACCAGCGATGCGATCATCAAGAGCGATTTTTTCATTAAGAGCCTCTTTTGCCATTCAAAATTCGCAGACAGCTAATCAATCTGTGGAGACTATCCTTGCGGGTTGAGGGGTTCTGGACGTTTGGCGGCGTCATCTCCATGTAGCATTTTTATCAGCCAAGTATGCACTGCTTGTGCTGCGTAGGCTTTTGCACCATTGTCAATCGATTGATCGGCATCCTGTGCGTCCCGCAGAAACTGACGATATTGTGGAGTATGCATTGTTGAGTCACCCATCGAGGGCTTTCGAAGAATTTTGTGCGGCTGATCTTTACACCGCCAGCGCGGAGCTAGTTCTTCGGCGCAGGGCAGGGTTTCCAGGTGTTGCCGTACCATTGCAGGCGGTTGTCAAACAGCAGCGCGTCATCGCCGGGCCGGCCCAGCACGAAACCGACGACAAAACCCTTCGGCGGCTTCTCGCGGCCGAAATAGGAATAGGCTGTCGGCCCGGCATAGGTTTTTTTGCCGTGCTTGAGTTCCACATCATCGGCGGTGATGGTGTATTCGACGCGATCCTTGCCGCGGCAGAACTGCCCGGACGGCGGCGCTTCGCGCAGATCCTGGGCGGGCGCTACGGCGCACACGCCCATCAATAAAAACGGTAACCAGCGTTTCATGTCGATGCCTTCCGATGATTAAATTCGTATTCAGCTGCAATCGCGCAGAACGGACTGCAACTGACTATGGCTGATAACCGGCAAGTTTAACGGTCTCCGGGCGCTTCGGCGCCGCTTCAAAAAACCCCACGAGCAGCGCCAGTGCGGGTATGGGCCTGCGTGAAGTGGTGTTCATGCCCACCGCCGGAACAGCGGGCGCAGCGGCAGGAACAGCCGGTAAGCCCGTTCGAGCAGCCACCCGATGCCCGGCCATTGCGCCATGCGCCCGAACCACGGCCAGGGTGCGGGCAGTTCCATCCACAACATGGCAAAGGCGCGTGCGCCACTCTCCATGCGGCCCTCGGCCGTGCGCACATGAAAGCGCGCCAGCAGATCGGTCTGACAGTAACCGTCCGGGCATTCCACCGTCTTCGCCACATCACGCCAGACCAGGCGCTGTGCGCGGTCGAGCCGCTGATAAAAGGCGATCTCGCGCCGGCACAAGGGGCAGGCGCCGTCGTAGAACACCGTCAGCGGTGCCGGTTCAGCGGATTGTGCGGAATTGATGGTCATGAGGATGCGATGCTGGGGTGGCGGAGAGCGTAATAACCCCCGCCATCCTGACCGCTCACTCCGGCTGATACCCCGACAGCTTCACCATTTCCGCAAAGCGCTTCAACTCGCCTTCCACAAACCCCGCAAAATCCTTCGGCGAATCGCCCACCGGCACGAGGCGCAGGTTATCCAGGCGCTCCACAATCACCGGCAGCTTCAGTGCGGCGGCGAACTCCTTGTGCAATTGCGTGGTGATCTTGGTTGGCAGCTTTGCTGGGCCGAACACGCCGTACCAGCTCATGTTGTCCATTGTCGCGCCCGGTGCGCCGGCTTCGGCAATGGTCGGCACCTCGGGCATGAAGGGCGCGCGTTTGGGGCCGGTGTAGGCCAGCGGGCGGATGCGTTTGGCTTCGATGTGCGGCATGCCCAAGGGTGTCGTCACGAACATCACCTGGATTTCACCGGACACCAGCGCCGTCATCGCCGGGCCTGCGCCCTTGTACGGCACATGGACCATGCGCGTGCCGGTACGCGCGTTGAAGAGTTCACCCGCCAGATGCAGCGTATTGCCGGGGCCGGCGGAACCGAAGGCGAGTTTGGACGACGGATTCTTGCCCAGCGCGAT
>JBILYA010000147.1:0-5746 GCA_044378065.1 Burkholderiales bacterium
TCCTGGGCCTTACCGCCGGAAGCGGCGGCGGCCGGTACTGGTTTGCTTACGGGTGCGGCAATCGGCGCTGCGGCAGGCGCAGCCGGCGCGGCAATCGGACGCGAGGCGACCGGCGCAGTGACGGGAGCGGGTGCAGGCGCCGGTGCGGCAGCCATTTGCTGGCCGTATCCCGGCGGATCCAGCAGAGCAGTGTATTCACGGACCAGTTTGTTGCCGCCGCCGCTCAATTCGATCAGCAGATCGATGAACGGCTCGTTGATCGGGCGGCTGCCGGCAACCTTGATGAAATACTGGCCGTCAGCGCGTTTCTCGACGCTGAGCTTGAGGCCGGTCAGGCTGTTGTTGTACTGAAGATTGGACTTCTGATAAGCATCCGGAGGAGCCAGACGCGCCACCAGCGCGGAAGCCTCATCGCCACGAACGGAAACCAGGTCGATTTCCGCGTTCAGCGGTTGCCCGATGTTTGACTGGACGGTGAGCCGGCCCAAACCCGCGGCTTGCGCCAAAACAGGCGCAACCAACAGCGCCAATACCAGCGCTTTGCCTAAAGTAAATGTGCGCACCACGGCTCCCGTATCGTTTTTCTATGGGACAAGAAAGTTAGCATCAATCAGTTAGCCATGCAAGCTAAGGCTATGTCGAATGTTGCCACCCAACCACATATTTATAAAAGGAAATTCCGCTTTTTTAGCAAGGCCGAAAGCCGAGGCTTCACAGCCCTAAACAACGGCAAATCAGGCGCTTGCCGCCACCTTGGCTGATGGGGTACGCTGCGCCGCACCAGACTCCAGAACAATCCGCAACATGCGGCGCAGCGGTTCAGCCGCGCCCCACAGCAGCTGGTCACCCACGGTAAACGCCGACAGATACTCCCCGCCCATCGGCAACTTGCGCAGACGCCCCACCGGAACCGTCAGGGTGCCGGTGACTGCCGTCGGCGTCAGTTCGCGCAGCGTAACGTCACGCTGATTCGGAATGACCTTGACCCAGTCATTGGCTTTGGCCAGCAGCTGCTCAATTTCCGCCAGCGGCAGATCGCGCTTGAGTTTCACCGTCAGCGCCTGACTGTGGCAGCGCATCGCACCGATGCGCACGCAAATACCGTCGATGGGCAGGGGATTGGCTTCGAGACCGAGAATCTTGTTGGTCTCGGCCATGCCTTTCCATTCTTCCTTGCTCTGACCGTTGCCGAGATCCTTGTCGATCCACGGCAACAGACTGCCGGCGAGCGGATGACCGAAGTTTTCCGTCGGAACCGCGCCTTTGCGCAGCGTATCCGCAACAATGCGATCGAGTTCGAGAATCGCTGACGAGGGATTGTCGAGCAGCGGTTTCGCCACCGCATGCACGGCCCCCATCTGCGCAATCAGTTCACGCATATTGGCCGCGCCGGCGCCTGAAGCCGCCTGATAGGTCATCGCCGTCACCCACTCGACCAGGCCGGCCTTGAACAGCCCGCCCATCGCCATCAGCATCAGACTGACCGTGCAGTTGCCGCCGATATAGTTCTTGATGCCTTTGGCCATTGCCGCATCGATCACGTCGCGGTTGACCGGATCGAGGATGATCACTGCGTCGGATTCCATGCGCAGCGCCGATGCCGCATCAATCCAGTAACCGTCCCAGCCCGACTGGCGCAGTTTGGGGAAAATCGCGTTGGTGTAATCACCCCCCTGGCAGGAAATCAGGATGTCCATTTTGGACAGGGCATCGATGCTGTTGGCATCCGCCACAGCACCGGTATCACGGCCGATATCGGGCCCGCGACCGCCAGCCTGCGAGGTCGAAAAGAACGTGGGCGCAATCAGGTCAAAGTCGCGTTCCGCGCGCATGCGCTCCGCAAGTACCGAACCCACCATGCCCCGCCAACCGATGATACCGACCTTCTTCATAAAAACACCTTAAAAAACAATAGATTACATTATAGCTTGGATCACAGGGCCGCGACTACCGCATCGCCCATCTCAACCGTGCCCACCTTCTTCGCGCCCGCCTCGTCAATATCCGGGGTGCGATAGCCGGCGGCAAGGACGTTCTTCACAGCCGCTTCAATCCTGTAGGCCCATTCGTCCTTGTTGAAGGTGTAACGCAGCATCATTGCTGTCGACAGGATGGTGGCCAGCGGATTGGCGATGTTTTTGCCGGCAATGTCCGGCGCCGAACCGTGAATCGGCTCATACAGCCCGCCGCCGCCGGAATTCAGCGACGCTGAAGGCAGCATGCCGATCGAACCGGTGAGCATCGACGCCTCGTCGGACAGGATGTCGCCAAAAATGTTACCGGTGACAATCACGTCAAACTGCTTCGGATTACGCACCAGCTGCATCGCAGCGTTATCCACATACATGTGCGACAGTGCCACCTCGGGATAGTTTTTCGCGACATCGATCACGATCTCACGCCAGAAACGGCTGGTCTCCAGCACGTTTTCCTTATCCACTGAACAAAGCTTCTTGCCGCGCTTCATCGCGGTCTGGAAACCGACTTCCGCGATACGGCGGATTTCCGGCTCCGAGTACAGCATCGTGTCGTAGCCTTCTTTTTCACCGCGGGCATTGTCGCGGCGGCCGCGCGGCTCGCCGAAATAAATATCGCCGGTCAGTTCACGGATGATCATCAGATCAAGACCTGACACCACTTCCGGCTTCAGCGTTGAGGCCTGCACCAGTTCCGGATACAGCACCGCCGGACGCAGATTGGCGAACAGCCCCAATTCCTTGCGAATACGCAGGATGCCCTGCTCCGGACGCTGCGCACGCGGCAGCGCATCGTATTTCGGACCGCCGACCGCACCGCACAGCACGGCATCGGCTTCTTTCGCCAGTTTCAACGTCGATGCCGGCAACGGATCACCGTGTGCATCAAACCCGGCGCCGCCAAACGGCGCCTCTTCGAATTCCAGCTTGAGTCCGTCCTCGGCGAGACGACGCAATACCTTCAGCGCCTGACCGACAATTTCGGGACCGATGCCGTCACCGGCGAGAACTGCGATTTTCATTATGGTTTCCGTAAAACGAAAAAGTGAACGACACGCGGAAGATCAGGGAAACAATCAGGAAAACAGCCAGGGCTGCGACACCTTGTGTTTCGCTTCGAAGGCGCGGATTTCGTCGGCATGCGCAAGCGTCAGCCCGATGTCGTCCAGACCGTTAAGCATGCAATGCTTGCGGTGCGGATCGATGTCGAAGGAATAGCTTTCGCCCGACGGCGTTGTTACAGTCTGCTGCTCCAGATCGACCGCCAGCCGGTAACCCGGATTGGCTTCTGTTTCACTGAACAGCTTGTCGATGATTTTCGGATCGAGCTTGATCAACAGCAGACCGTTTTTCAGGCTGTTGTTGTAAAAAATGTCGGCAAAACTCGGCGCAATAATCGTCTGGATACCGAACTGCAGCAGCGCCCACGGCGCGTGTTCGCGTGACGAACCGCAACCGAAGTTCTCGCGCGCGAGCATCACCGTCGCACCGATGAAGCGCTGGCGGTTCAACACGAAATCCGGATTCAGCGGACGCCCGGTGTTGTCGCGATCCGGCTCGCCTTTGTCGAGATAGCGCCATTCATCGAACAGGTTAGGGCCGAAACCCGTACGCTTGATCGACTTCAGGAACTGCTTGGGGATGATCGCATCGGTATCGACGTTGGCGCGATCCAGCGGCGCGACCAACCCTTCCTGTCGGACAAATTTATCCATGTTACTTCGTCGACTTCTGGATGGCCTCGCCGGCCTTCTCGATGTCTTTACCGACGCCAGCGACAGTATTGCAACCACTCAATGCAACTGCTGCGACCAAAATCATGATGAGTTGTTTCATTTGACGATCCCCCTCAATTCAATTCGCGAACATCAACGAAATGCCCCGCCACAGCTGCGGCGGCAGCCATCGCCGGACTGACCAAATGCGTCCTGCCGCCGGCACCCTGCCGGCCTTCGAAATTGCGGTTCGAGGTCGAGGCACAGCGCTCGCCGGGGCTCAGTTGATCTTCATTCATGCCCAGGCACATCGAACATCCCGGCTCACGCCATTCAAAACCGGCTTCGACAAAAATCTTGTCCAGCCCTTCCTGTTCGGCCTGCGCCTTCACCTGGCCGGAACCCGGCACCACCATCGCCAGCTTGATGTTGGCGGCCACCTTGCGCCCCTTGGCCACGGCCGCCGCGGCACGCAGATCTTCGATGCGCGAGTTGGTGCAGGAACCGATAAACACCTTGTCGAGCTGGATGTCGCGGATCGGCGTGTTCGGCTTCAGATTCATGTAAACCAGCGCCCGAGCATAACCCTCGCGCTTCACCGGATTGGTTTCCTTCTCCGGGTCCGGCACCTTGCCGTCCACCGTGGTCACCATCTCGGGCGACGTACCCCAGGTCACCTGCGGCACGATGTCTTCGGCCTTCATCGTGATCACTTTGTCGAACTTCGCGTCCGGGTCACTGACCAGCGTGCGCCAGTAAGCCGCTGCCTTGTCCCATAGTGCGCCGGTCGGCGCGAACAGACGGCCCTTGAAGTAATCGACGGTCTTGTCATCCACGGCGACCATGCCGGCGCGTGCACCCGCTTCGATCGCCATATTGCACAGGGTCATGCGACCTTCCATCGACAGGCTACGAATCGCACTGCCGGCGAATTCCACCGCATGTCCGGTCCCGCCTGCAGTGCCGATGTGACCGATGATCGCGAGCGCCACATCCTTGCCGGTGACACCGGGGCCGAGTTTTCCCTCGACGACAATCTGCATCGCCTTCGACTTTTTCATCACCATGCACTGGGTTGCCAGCACATGCTCGACTTCGCTGGTGCCGATGCCGAAGGCCAGCGCCGCGCAGGCGCCGTGCGTGCTGGTGTGCGAATCGCCGCAGACCACGGTCATGCCCGGCAGCGTCGCGCCGTTTTCCGGCCCGATCACATGGACAATGCCCTGCTTCTTGTCGAGGAAAGGAAAATAGACCTTGGCCTTGAATTCCTTGATGTTTTTGTCCAGCGTCTCGACCTGGATGCGCGATACCGGATCTGTGATGCCGTCGAGGCCGCGATCCCAGTTGCGCGTCGGTGTGTTGTGGTCGGCTGTCGCCACCACAGAATCCACGCGCCAAACCGGGCGGCCGGCGAGTTTCAGGCCCTCGTAGGCTTGCGGGCTGGTGACTTCATGCACCAGATGGCGGTCGATATAGATCAGCGCCGTCCCGTCCGCTTCTTCGCGAACAAGATGACTCTCCCAAAGCTTGTCGTATAAGGTCTTGCCTGCCATGAGAATTACCGTTTCTGTCCAAGCTGCTGAAACGGCAGATTATCTCACAGGGGCGGCACCCCTCCTATGCACGGGTTCACACCGTGAAAGGCCCGGATCAGTGTTCCCCCAGCCAGCGCCATAACACCCCCGCCGCCAGCAGCCCGCACCCCGCCGCCAGCGTAAAGGTCAGCGCCGGCCCCAGCCCGCCCCAGGCATAACCGCTGGCAAGGCCGCCGACTGTCCCGCCCAGCCCGTAGGCCAGACTGCCGTAAATGGCCTGACCGCGCGCCTGATGGCGGCCGCGGAACAGCTTGTGCACAACCCCGATGGCTGCCGCATGGAAAGAACCGAAACTCGCCGCGTGCAAAGTCTGCGCCGCGAGCAACAACACGATGCTGTCAGCACTCCAGCCGATCACCACAAAACGCAAAGCCGCCAGCAGCGTGCTGGCGATCAGAATGCTGCGTAGCGTGAACGCGCGATACAGCCGCGACATCCAGATGAAGATACCGATCTCGCA
>JBILYA010000178.1:0-5127 GCA_044378065.1 Burkholderiales bacterium
TCATCAGGGCCAGGGCGTCAGACTGGGTCTGTTCGCGGCACAGCGTCATTTCCGATGGCGGCAGGGGCAGGGCTTTCAGCGACACTTCAAGAATTACGCCCAGCGTACCCAGTGAACCGGTGATCAGTCGCGACACATCGTAACCGGCAACATTCTTCATGACCTGGCCGCCGAAATGCAGATCGGTGCCGCGGCCATCGAGCAGGCGCAGTCCCAGTACGAAGTCACGCGCCGAGCCGGCGTAAGGGCGTCGAGGTCCCGACAGGCCTGCGGCGATGCAGCCGCCGAGGGTGGCATTGCCGCCGAAGTGCGGTGGTTCGAAACCGAGCATTTGTCCCTGTTCGCGCATCGCCGCTTCGATATCTGCCAGCGGCGTGCCGGCGCGTGCAGTGATCACCAGTTCGGTTGGCTCATATTCGATAATGCCGCTGTAACCGCGGATGTCGAGCACTTCACCGGTCGACGGATTGCCGTAAAACGTTTTGCTGCCGCCACCGCGGATGTTCAGCGGGCGTTTGGCATCGGCGGCGGCGCGGATCGCATCCGCAAACTGGGTGACCGGATCGGACATGTCAGAAGCGCGGCAATTCCGGGAATTTTTCGGCCCCGGAATGCACATGCATTCGGCCGAATTCGGCGCAGCGGTGCAGGCTCGGTACGGCCTTGCCGGGGTTGAGCAGGGCGTGTTCGTCGAAGGCGTGTTTCAGCGCATGGAAGGTTTCCAGTTCGGCGCTGTTGAACTGCACGCACATTGAATCGATTTTTTCGACACCGACGCCGTGTTCGCCGGTGATGGTGCCGCCGACGTCGATGCACAGCTTCAGGATTTCGGCGCCGAAGTCTTCGGCGTTCTGCAGTTGGCGGGCGTCATTGGCATCGTAAAGAATCAGCGGATGCAGATTGCCGTCGCCGGCGTGGAATACGTTGGCGCAGCGCAGTTCGTATTTCTTTTCCATCTCGGTGATGCCGCGCAGCACTTCGGCGAGGCGTTTGCGCGGAATGGTGCCGTCCATGCAGTAATAGTCCGGCGACAGGCGGCCGACGGCAGGGAAAGCGGCTTTGCGCCCGGCCCAGAAACGCAGGCGCTCGGCTTCGTCGCGCGATACGCGCACCAGGTGCGCGCCGCTGTCTTCCATGATGCGTTCAATGCGGCTGATTTCATCAGCGACTTCTTCCCGCGTGCCATCGGATTCACAGAGCAGGATGCCGGCAGCATCGGTCGGGTAGCCGGCGTTGACGAAGGGTTCCACGGCAAGAATCGTCGGCTGATCCATCATTTCCATGCCAGCGGGGATGATGCCCGCGGCAATGACATTGGCAACCGCCTGTCCCGCGGTGCCGACATCGTCGAATGCGGCAAGCACGACCTGCGCGCATTCCGGTCGTGGCAGCAGCTTGACGGTGATTTCGGTGACCAGGCCGAGCAGGCCTTCCGAGCCGGTCATCAGAGCCAGCAGGTCGTAACCCGCGGCATCGAGTCCGCCGCCGCCGAGTTCGATGATTTCGCCTTCGATGGTGGCGACGCGCAGCTTGAGGATGTTATGCACCGTCAGGCCGTATTTCAGACAGTGCACGCCGCCGGAATTTTCGGCGACGTTGCCGCCAATCGAGCAGGCGATCTGGCTCGAAGGGTCGGGTGCGTAATACAGACCGTGCGGCGCCGCCGCTTCGGAGATCGACAGATTGCGCACGCCTGGCTGCACGCGCGCGGTGCGTGCGAGCGGATCAAGGGCGACGATTTTCATCAGCTTGGCCAGCGACAGCAGTACGCCGTTGCCCAGCGGCAGTGCGCCGCCGGAGAGTCCGGTGCCGGCGCCGCGCGCGGTGACCGGTACTCGCAGGGCGTAACAGGTTTCGAGAATGGCGCAGACCTGCTCTTCGTTTTCCGGCAGGGCGACCACCATCGGCACCTGGCGGTAGGCGGAAAGACCATCACACTCGTAGGGCGTGACATCCTCGCGCTCGAACAGCACGCCATGTTCAGGCATGAAGGCGCGCAGGGCGGCGCAAACCGCGCGCTGGCGCTCGAAATCGACAGGTATCGTATGCACCGGTGCAGACATCGTCAGATTCTATATCAGCCCGTGGATTCGCCGGGGAAAGACGACCGATTTTGTGCGAAACTCGGGGTTGTTCGGCCAGCGCCCTCTGCAGCGCCCCAATAGGGGGTTCAGAGTCAGGGGCTTGAAAGTCAGGCCGAAAAATTCAGCACAAAAATCAGCATGATCCGCACGAATCCTTCATTTTCAAATCCGTTCTAGAGAGATCAGACCATGAATGCAACGACTCAGCGCAAGGGCCCGCTGGCCCGCTTCCGTGTCATCGACCTGACGCGCGTACGCTCCGGCCCGACCGCAGTCCGCCAACTGGGCGACTGGGGTGCCGACGTCATCAAAATTGAAACTCCGCCCGGGCTGAACCTGTCGGACGGCTGGGGCGGCAAGCGCACCGGCGCCGATTTCCAGAACCTGCACCGTAACAAACGCGGCTTCACACTAAATCTGAAGGATCCGGACGGCCTGAAGATTTTCATGAAGCTCGTCGAAAAATCCGACGTTGTCGCCGAGAACTACCGTCCCGACGTGAAGTTCCGCCTCGGCATCGATTACGAGTCGCTGAAAAAGGTCAACAAGAAGATCATCCTCGCCAGCATTTCCGGCTTCGGTCAGACAGGTCCTTACGCAAAACGTCCGGGTTTCGATCAGGTCACGCAGGGGATGGGCGGACTGATGGCGATCACCGGCGAGCCGGGCCAAGGCCCGATGCGCGCCGGCTGCGCTGTTTCCGATTCGGCTTCAGGCCTGTATTGCGCGCTGGGCATCATGACCGCGCTGCTCGAGCGTGAAGCCTCCGGCGAAGGCCAGTGGGTCGAAGTGTCGCTGCTCAACGCAATGATTGCGCTGCTCGATTTCCAGGCGGCGCGCTGGACCGTTGACCATGAAGTGCCCGAGCAGGCCGGCAATGATCACCCGACCTCGATCCCGACCGGCGTGTTCCAGACCAGCGACGGTTATATGAACATCGCCGCCGGCGACAACGAAATGTTTGCCCGCCTGTGCAAGGCGCTGGGCGCCGACGGTCTCAATGAAAAGCCCGAATACAAGGATCGCCCGACCCGTTCGAAAAACCGGGCCGCATTGAACAAGGAACTGCAGGCGCTGATGATCCAGAAGGACAAGGCCTACTGGACCGCACGTTTCGAGGAATGCGGTGTTGCAGGCGGCCCGATCTACAAGATGAACGAAGTCTTCGCCGATCCGCAGGTGCAGTACAACAACATGGCGGTGCCGGTAACCATCCCGGGTGTCGGCGATGTCGCGCTGGTCAACCAGCCGGTTCGTCTGTCGCGCACGCCGCATGAAATCCGCAGCGTCACGCCGGAGTGTGGACAGCACACCGACGACATTCTGCGCGAACTCGGCTATCGCGACGGCGACATTGCCGATCTGCACAAGCGCAATGTTGTCTGAAACGGCAGTCTGAATACCGTCGCATGATCCGCGTCGTCAGTGACGACACATCCCCCGGCGCACCGGTCTTCACCACGGAGATCCCGGTACGCTGGGGCGACATGGACGCCGAGGGCCATGTCAACAACACCGGCTTTTTCCGTTTCATGGAAGAAACCCGCATGCGCTGGGTTTCCGGCCTCGGGCTGCCGACGGTGCCGCCGCATCCGGTGATCGTGCTGCTCAACGCCGGTTGTCATTACCACCGGCCGCTGGATTATCCCGCCACGTTGCGCTGCTCGCTGCATGTCGGGCGCATCGGCAACACCAGCTTGCAGACGCATTACATGCTCCATCACATCGAGGCGGATGCCTTGTGCGCCGAAGGGTATGCGACGCTGGTGTGGTACGACCTGCAGCAGAAAAAAGCCGTGCCTTTGCCGGAAACACTCAGGGCGGCATGCGCCGTCGCTTGATGCGCGCTTCGCTGGCGGCGATTGCCGCATTGCTGTTCTTCGTCCAAGGTTTTGTGATGGCCGCGCAGCCTCGCGGCGCTGAGTCGCGCGACATGGCGCTGACCGGTTTCCACGATCTGCAAGGCCGTGGCGCCTACCAGCCGGTGATCCATCAGCAGAACGGTCGCTGGATCGCCTATATCGGTCACCATCACGGCAGTGCGATCAATCCGCTGACCGGTGCTCGTGAAGACAACGGCACTTCACTGATCGATGTCACCGATCCGTCCCATCCGAAATTCCTGCACCATATTCCCGGCGGGCCGGGCGGGGAGGCGCAGATGGTGCGTGTATGCAGCGGTCTGCCCCGCGCGGCGGCTGGTCGCAGCTATCTGCTGCGCACATTGGGCCATACCGCGCACGAGGTCTGGGATGTCACCTTGCCGGGGCCGCCGCGGCGCGTATCGGTGGTGGCTGACGGCTTGCGCGGCACGCACAAAAACTGGTGGGAATGCGATACCGGCATTGCCTACCTGGTCTCCGGTGTGCCGGGTTGGCGTACCTGGCGCATGACCCAGATCTTTGATCTGTCGGATCCGGCGAAGCCTCAGCACATCCGCGATTACGGATTGCCGGGGCAGGAGCCCGGCGCATCAAGCAGCGTTCCGACCGGACTGCACGGGCCGATTTCCACGGGGCCGTCCGGCAACCGCGTCTATTTCGGTCACGGCACATCGACCTCCGGCATTCTGCAGATCGTTGATCGCGAGCGTTTGCTGAAAGGTCCGAAGGCGCCGACGCGCGCCAATCTGTTGCAGCCGCAAACCGGTCGCTTTGATCTCGATGCTGACTACGGCGCGCACACGGCTTTCCCGTTGACAGGCATGGAAGTGACTGCGCCGGATGGTCGTCAAATGAAAAAGGATTTTGTCGCTGTTACCAACGAAGCATTGTCCGACGGTTGCGGTGGCGCGCAGCAGAAGGTGTGGTTTATCGACGTCAGTGATGAGGCAAGGCCGAAAGTGGCTTCAACCTGGGCGCTGGATGCAAAAAACGGTGACTACTGCAACCGTTCCGGGCGCATCGGCGCGCATTCATCGCATGAGAATTTCACGCCGATCTATTACCGGCGAATCCTGTTCATCGCGCATTTCAACGCCGGCGTGCGCGCACTGGATATCCGTGATCCGTACAAGCCGAAGGAAATTGCATACTTTGTGCCG
>JBILYA010000148.1:0-5719 GCA_044378065.1 Burkholderiales bacterium
GAGTGCACCGGTGAGACCTTTCATCGCCGCCATCGCCGCCCAGCAGCCGGCATCCGCGGCATGACCGCCGTGCAGCGGCTTGGTCATTGCCTGTGAACGGAAGGCCTGCTGCAGGCCGGAAGCAAAACTGCCGACCGTTGCCATCGCGTGCATGAACTGTTCCTTGTTGGCGCCGAGAATGGTCGCTGCTGCAGCGGCCGCGCCGAAAGCGCCGACAGTGCCGGTGGTATGCCAGTACTTGTAATGCGAGGGCATTACCGCTTCGCCGATACGTGTGGAGATTTCGTAACCGACGATCACGCCGCGCAGGAAACGTTCGCCTGATGCACCGGAAGCCTGTGCCGCGGCCAGCGCTGCGGAAATCGTCGGGCTGCCCGGGTGATAACCGGCATCGCGGTAAATATCATCGAACTCGACCGAGTGAGAGGCCGCACCGTTGATCAGTGCGGCGGCGCGCAGTGTGGCGCGGCGGCCGGTGGCCAGACGGGCGCGGCCGCGATCCAGATCCTCGGCAAAAGCTTCTTCCATCAGCACCGCCGGATTGACGATGCTGCCCGGCAGCAGCGCGGCATACCAGTCGATCACTGCGCGTTTGGCATGGTGGATCACCTGCGGCGGCAGCTTCGAAGTCTGTTCGCGGATGGCGTAGTCGGCGAGTTGTTCCATCAACATGTTTTTTCTCCTTGGGGTGCTGTTGTTTTCGCGAGGTTCAATCGCACGATCGAACTCACGTCGTTGGGCGTGAGGCGACCGATGGGTCCGGTTGAATAAGTGGCGACATGCACAATCAGATCGGGTTTGAGCAGGAATCCTGTGGCTTGCAGGATTTTGCGCTCATGCTCGATGAATGCGCCAGTGCGGCGGCTGATGTCCTGATAATCGAGACTGTGCGCGACAGGGAAGGCGAGTTTGTGTGATTCGACGGACTTACGGGCATCTTCGGGTGAATCCACCGAGGCGGCGATGACGGTAATGCCGAGCTGTTTCAGGTCGGGGAGCCAGGTCTGATAGTCAGCCAACTGCTGACGGCAGTATCTTCACCAGTCGCCGCGGTACAAGAGCACGAGGCTCCAGCCGCTGCCGGCCAGCGCCGAAATGCGTTGTGACCCGCCGCCGACCAGCGACAGATCCAGATCGGGGAAACGGTCCCCCGTGTCCAGCTTGTTGCCCAGACTTTGTGCCACGTGTGACGCTCCTCCGCCGGGTCGCGGGCGACCCGGCTGGTTAATGCTTTTATTGGCGGACGATCAAGCCGTCCACCGCGACCACGCCGTCGCCTTCTTTGCGGACGATCAGCGGATTGATTTCAGCTTCGGCGATGTCATCGAAGGCGGCCAGTTGCGAAAACGCGGCCACCGCTTCGGCCAGCGCCTTGCAGTCACCTTTGGTCATACCGCGATAGCCGCGGATGACGGCGAGGCCTTTGACTTCTTCAATCATCTGCAGCGCAGTTTCCGGCGTCACCGGCGCCAGGCGCATCGCAAAATCCTTGTAGATCTCGGCGAGCACGCCGCCGACACCGATGACCACCAGCGGGCCGACCTGCGGGTCGCGCTTGTAACCGACGATGACTTCGGCAAGGCCGCGCTCCATGCGCTGCACCAGAATACCGTTCAGTTTGGCCTGCGGATGTTTGGCTTTGACGCGGGTGAAGATGTCGGTTGCCGCCTGTTTCAGCGCCGCAGCATCGGCGATGTTCAGCACCACACCGCCGGCATCGGTTTTGTGCGCGATGTCCGGAGACAGAATCTTGGCGACCACCGGATAACCGATATCAACCTTGGCGCCGGCATCGGCCATCACCGCAGTCTGCGCCTGCGGCACACCCAGCGCGCCGAAGACAGCGCAGGCCTGTTGTTCATTGAGCTGTTTGCCCGGCGCCGCTTTCAGCAAGGCATCGGCTGCCGCCGTACGTTTGGCATCCGCTGCCGGTATTGCCAGCGGCGGAACCCATTGTTTCCAGGCGCGAATCGAATCGGCGCAGGACTCCGGCGTGCGGAAACCGGCAACGCCGGCACTTGCCAGCAGTTTCAGTGAGGCTTCGGCATGCGGCGCGAGGAACACCGCCAGCGCCTTGTCGCCGCGGTCGGCTTCGACCAGCGGTTCGACGGCAATCTGTGGCTGGAACTGTGCCGAACTGCCGGCGACGGCCAGCACGAGGTCGCAATGGTCTGAAGCCAGCAGCGCATTGAGCACGCCACCGTAGATTTCCTTTTTCGCACCGGCCAGTGTCAGGTCGGTGATGCGCGATTTGTTGATGGTGATGTTCTGTTGCGCCAGTTTGGCGACCAGTGCATCAGTCGGGCCGACAACGTCAACGCCGTAGGTGCCGATGCGGTCGACCACGCAGGCCGCGCCGCCACCGGTGGTCGTCATCGCTGCCACGCGGTGCTTCTTGTTGGGCTTGCGGCCTTTGACCAGCGCCGGCAGTTCGAACAGCGCTTCCAGCGTATCGACGCGCAACATGGCATGGGCTTTGAAAAAGGCATCAACCGCTTCATCCGTACCGGCCATCGCGCCGGTATGAGAGGCAGCGAGGTCCTGGCCGACTTCGGAGCGGCCGAGCTTGTAGACGATCACCGGTTTGTTGGCATCATAGGCGCGGCGCGCAGCGTCCGCCAGATGTTTGGCGTCGCGAATAGTTTCCATGAACAGCAGGATTGCATCGGTATGCGGATCATCGACCAGCAGGCCGGCCAGTTCACCGACGCCGAGGTCGGCTTCGTTGCCCACCGAAATCAGCTTCGAGAAACCGACGCCGCGGCCGAGGCCGCGTGACATCAGGCCGCCCATCATGCTGCCCGACTGCGACACAATCGCCAGACCGCCGGGGGTGATGTCGAGTTTTTCAAGCACGGCGTTGACCGACAGCGCGAGATGGGTTTGCGTGCTCATCAGACCGATGCAGTTCGGGCCGACCAGGCGCGTATTGCTGCCGCGGATGATCTCGTTCAATTCCAGTTGCTTGATGCGGCCTTCTGCGCCGGTTTCAGCGAAGCCGTCGCTGTACACCGTGACCACCGGGATTTTTTTCGCAACGCATTGCTTGACCGCTTCGGGTACCGCTTTGGCGGGCACCATCACAAACGCGTGGTCCACTTCATCAGGAATCGATGTGACGTCCGGATAGGCCTTGTCACCGAAAATTTCGGCACGCGCCGGATTCACCGGAATCAGCTTGCCCTGGTAGCCGTGGCGCTTGAGATAACGCTGCGGACGGGAAGTGTTTTTCTTTTCGTCGCTCGAGGCGCCGATCAGCGCGATGGAGCGGGGGTCAAAGACGGCTTGATAGAGTTTGTTATTGGACATGGCGCAATAAAAATTGCCGCGCACGGGGCGCGGCAGGGTTGTCGGTCAGATCAGGCCTTTGGCGGGCGCTGCGAGAAGCTGCGCTCGAAAATGCCTTCGGCAATGCGGTTCTTCAGGATCTCGATCGAGCCGCCGGCAATCATCCAGCCGCGGCATTTGCGGAAGCAGTATTCGACCAGAGACTCATCGGTATAACCCATGCCGCCCATGATCTGCATCGCTTCATTGCAGATGTCGAAGCCGGCCTGGTTGCAGAAGGCCTTGGCGATCGCGGTGTCATCGGCCGAGGGGATGCCGTTGTCGGCGTTCACGGCGGCCCGGTACAGCAACAGCTGACCGGCATCGAGCTTCATTTTCATGTCGGCGAATTTCCACTGCAGGCCCTGGAATTCGCACAACAGGCGACCGAACTGCTTGCGCTGCATCGCCCATTCGCGGGCGATGTTGTAGGCGTAACGGCCGAAAGCCAGCGAACGCGCCGTGTTGCCGATGCGCTCGACGTTGAAACCGGCGATCTGCTTCTTGAAGCCGCCTTCTTTCAGCATGACGTTTTCGGGGCCGACATAGACGTTGTCGAGATAGGTCTGCACCCACTCTTCACCGTTGAGAAATTTCGACGGTGCGCCTTGCTTGAATCCTTCCGCATCCCGCGGGATCAGCACCGAACCGATGCCGCCGACGCCGGGGCCGAAGCGCACATAGGTCAGCATCACATCGGCATACGACGCATGCGTCTGGAACACCTTCACGCCGTTGATGCGGTAACCCTCGCCGTCCGGTGTTGCTGTGGTTTTGAGATCAGTGACGGCCGAACCCGCTTCCGGTTCGGTCATGCCGACGGTGATCACCGATTCACCGGCGAGAATCTTGTCGAGATAACGTTTTTTCTGGTCCGGCGTGCCGTATTCGGCAAGCACCCGAACCGGGCCGAAGTTACCGGCCTGGATCACGTCGGCGCTGCGCGGGCAGATCGACGCGATGGTTTCGATGGCGATGATGGCGTCCATCAGCGAGCCGCCCTGGCCACCGTCTTCTTCCTTCATCGTGATGCCCATCAGGCCCTGTTCGGCCATCAGCTTGGCGACATCCCAGGGATGTTCTTCCTGATGCGCGCGCTTCAGCGCGCCGTCGCGCAGGTGGCGCTCGGCAAATCCGCGCACGGCGTCGCGGAACTGTTCCTGTTCGGGGGTAAAGTGGAAATCCATGATCTGAAATCGCAGGTTGGGGAAACCCCGATTTTACCGCCCGGCGCACTGTGAGTCAGTACAAAGCGGCGAATCCGTATCATGGAAAATGCGGCGCTTCCTGAAGCTGTTGACCAGGTTTTGCGCGGTTCAGGCTCAGGGGTAAATTGCCCAACCCCTGCGATGCGTTTCCGCACGGAAAAAGTGACCCTGCGTGGTGGTGACAAACAGCGTCTTCATGTCCGGACCGCCGAAACAGCAGTTGGTCGGACGGATTGCCGGCACCGGATGTGTTTCAAGTACGCGGCCGGTCGGTGAGAACACATAAATCATCGGTCCCGCGCCGGCGACTTCCCAGCCCGCCGTTGCGACAATGTTGCCGTCCCTATCCAGCGTCATGCCGTCGATGCCGCGATGGATGTCGCGATAATCCTCGCCCCAGGTGAACAGCGTCTTGTACGGGCCGAGGCTGCCGTCATCACGGATCGGATAGGCGCGCAGTTCGCGCGCGATGCCTGCGGTAAAACTGCTTTCGGCGACATACAGCGTGCTCTGGTCCTGCGACACCAGGATGCCGTTGGGCTGCGTGGTATCAAAGACGACGCGGGTAATGGAGTAAGTGCCGTCCTTCTGCGGATCGAGGCGGTAAACCGAGCGGTCTCCCAGCTCCTGCTTTTCCGTCTTGTCGACGTTGCCGTCGTTCCAGGGGTTGGTGAACCAGATGCGTCCCTTGCGATCAATCGCGAGGTCGTTCGGCGTATTCAGGCGCTTGCCTTCAAACCTGTCGGCAATGACCACGTTGTTGCCGTCGGGATCAAAGCGCATCACGCTGCGCCCGCCCTGACAGCAGCCGAACAGCCGGCCTTCGGCGTCGAAGGCCAGACCGTTGACGCGATCCAGTCCGGTGCGCCACGGCGTGATGGCGTTGGTCTTCGGATCGCAGCGGAAAATCGTATTGGCGTGGATGTGTGTGAAATAGAGGTACTCACCATCCCACACCGGGCCCTCGGTAATCGGCAGCCCGTCCGGCTTTTTCAGCAGCTCGAATGTCCACGCCATGAAGTTGATCTCCGGTTTTCCCTCTCCCTCGGGGAGGGGGGGAGGGAGAGGGTGGTAGTTGATCGTTCAGGCCGTCAGCAGATTGCGCAGCTTGGTGATGTTGCCGACCTTTTCGATGTTCCACAGCGCATCGCAGAGTTTGCGCGCGCGCGCTGCACCGAGGATTG
>JBILYA010000149.1:0-5717 GCA_044378065.1 Burkholderiales bacterium
GCGCTTTTTCAAGTGGCTGGAAACCAAGTCTTACAAGATGCATGTGCGTGTGCTGCTGTCAAAGTATCGCGCCTACACCGAATGCACGACCTGCGGCGGCGCACGCCTGAAAACCGACGCGCTGCTGTGGCGCATCGGCACATCGGAAAACGCCGAAGCCGCACTGGGTCAGGGCGTACACCGGCGCTCACGTTACAAGCCGCATGGCGTGACCTTCAGCGATGAACAGCTGCAGAAACTGCCCGGCCTCACCGTGCATGACGTGATGCTCCTGCCACTGGAGCGCACGAAAACACTGTTTGATGCACTGACCCTGCCGGCGCCGCTGGATGAAGCCACCGACATGCTGCTCGGTGAAATCCGCACGCGGCTCTCCTACCTGAACCAGGTAGGCCTCGGCTATCTGACGCTGGACCGCCAGTCGCGGACCCTTTCCGGTGGCGAAGTGCAGCGAATCAATCTGACTACAGCGCTGGGCACTTCGCTGGTGAATACGCTGTTCGTGCTCGATGAACCGTCAATCGGCCTGCATCCACGCGATATGGGCCGTGTCATCGGCGTCATGCACAAGCTGCGTGATGCCGGCAATTCGCTGGTGGTGGTCGAGCATGATCCTCAGGTGATGCTTGCCGCCGACCACCTGCTCGATATCGGCCCGGGGCCGGGCTCCAGAGGCGGTGAAATCGTTGCCTTTGATACGCCGGGACGGCTGATGGACAGCAAGACCTCGGTAACCGGGCGTTATCTCGCCGGTGAACTGCATGCGTCGCAACCGCGTTTAGTCAAAGCCCCGGCGCCGAAGTCACCGCATATCCGCATCCGCGGGGCGAGCGAACACAATCTGAAAAACGTGGATGCGGATTTCCCGCTGGACCGGCTGGTCTGCGTCACCGGCGTTTCGGGTTCCGGCAAATCCACGCTGGTGCAGGACGTGTTGTATGCCGCCCTGCGCAAGGCGCTGGGCCAGCCGACGGAAACCCCGGGCAAGCACGACAGTATTTACGGCGTCGACCAGATCAGCGATGTGGTGATGGTCGACCAGTCATCGATCGGACGCACCACACGCTCGAATCCCGCGAGTTATGTCGGCGCCTTTGACACCATCCGCAGTCGCTATTCCTCGGCGCCGCTGGCGCAGTCTCGCGGTTATACCGCAGGCACTTTCAGTTTCAATTCCGGCAACGGCCGCTGCCCGACCTGCAGCGGCAACGGTTTCGAACATGTCGAGATGCAGTTCCTCTCCGACGTCTACCTGCGCTGCCCGGACTGCGACGGCCGGCGTTATCGCGCCGAGGTGCTGGAAATCACCATCGGCGGCAAATCAATTGCCGATGTACTGGAACTGACCATCGCTGATGCGCTGGCGTTTTTCAATCACGCGCCCGATATCGCGCGTGCGCTGCAACCGCTGGTCGATGTCGGCCTCGATTACCTGAAACTGGGTCAGCCGGTACCGACGCTGTCGGGCGGCGAAGCGCAGCGGCTGAAACTCGCCGGCTTCCTCGCCGAGGCCGCGAACAGCGGCCGCAATGCACTGGGCGGCAAGGGCAAACTCTTTCTGTTCGACGAACCGACCACCGGCCTGCATTTCGACGATGTGCGCAAGCTGCTCGGCGCTTTCCACAAGCTGCTGCTCGCCGGACAGTCGATCATCGTCATCGAACATAATCTCGATGTAATCCGCGCCTCGGACTGGATCATTGATCTCGGTCCGGAAGGCGGCGACGCGGGCGGTCTGATTGTCTGCACCGGCACCCCGGACGAGGTGACGCAACACCCGACCTCGCACACCGCGAAGGCGATGCGCGACTACGCCGCCTCGCTGGGTGTGCCGCCGGCGATCCCCAAGGTCCGTCACGCTGTCGCACTGCACGGCAACTCGATCAGCGTCAGCCATGCGCGCGAACACAATCTGAAGAACATCAGCGTCGACATTCCGCGCGGCAAGTTCACTGTGGTCACCGGCGTATCCGGTTCCGGAAAATCGACACTGGCCTTCGATATCGTCTTTGCCGAAGGCCAGCGCCGCTACCTGGAATCATTGAATGCCTATGCCCGCCAGTTCGTGCAGTCGGCGGCACGGCCGGAAGTGGATGCGATCTACGGCATCCCGCCGACGGTGGCGATCGAACAGCGCACCAGCCGCGGCGGTCGCCGCAGCACGGTGGCAACGCTGACCGAGATTTATCATTTCCTGCGCCTGCTCTACGTCAAGCTGGGCACGCAATACTGCCCCGATTGCGATGTCGCCATTGAGCCGCAGAGCATCGACCAGATCACCGCGCGCATCATGAAAGAGTGCCGCAATGACCGCATCGGCCTGCTCGCGCCGCTGGTGGTGAATCGCAAGGGTTATTACACCGACCTCGCGAAGTGGGCCGCGGGCAAGGGCCATACCCATCTGCGGGTCGACGGCGAATTCATACCGACGTCACCGTGGCCGCGCCTCGCTCGCTTCCAGGAACACAGCATCGAGCTGCCGGTTGCCGACATCCGCGTCAAACCGGAGAACGAAGCCGCGCTGCGTGCCGGTCTTGCCGCTGCACTGGAGCACGGCAAGGGCGTGGTACATGTGCTGGGCGGCCTCGATACGCTGGCCGATGCGATGGCGAAAAAGGATGCGAAGCGCATCAACCTCACCGAAACCGTGTATTCGGTCAAACGCGCCTGCCCTTCCTGCAACAAGAGTTTCCCGGAACTCGATCCGCGGCTGTTTTCGTACAACTCCAAACACGGCTGGTGCGCGACCTGTTTCGGCACCGGGCTGTCGCTGGAAAAAGTGGACTGGGACGAGGAGCGCGAAAAAACCGGAACGGAAGAGCATGTGCTGGATTCCTGGCTGAACTGGCTGGAAGTCGACGAGCCCTGCCCGAGCTGCAGCGGCAAACGCCTGAACCCGACGGCGCTGGCGGTGCGTTACCGCAAACGGTCGATTGCCGAACTGGCAGCGCTGCCGGTAGCGAAGCTGGCGGGTGAATTCACCGAGGTCTCTTTCAGCGGCCGCGAGGCCGCGATTGCGCGCGATATCGTCACCGAGATCCGCAGCCGGCTGAGTTTTCTCGATGAAGTCGGTCTCGGTTATCTCGCGCTCGACCGCGCGGCACCGACACTGTCCGGCGGCGAAGCCCAGCGTATCCGCCTTGCCGCGCAGCTCGGCTCAAACCTGCGCGGCGTCGCTTATATCCTCGATGAACCGACCATCGGCCTGCATCCGCGCGACAACCAGATCCTGCTCAACACGCTGGCCAAGCTGCAGACCAAGGGCAACACGCTGATCGTGGTCGAACATGATGAAGACACCATCCGCCGCGCCGATCATGTGATTGATCTCGGACCGGGCGCGGGACGTTTGGGCGGCCATGTCGTGGCTGCCGGCACTGCCGCTGAACTGCAGGCCAATCCGCAGTCGGTCACCGGCCGCCTGCTGGCGAAGCCGCTGCAGCATCCGCTGTATCCGCCGCGCAAGGTCGATGCCAAAACACCGTCGCTGTTCCTGCGCGACGCCGCTTTGCACAACCTGCAGCGCGTCAACGCGCGGGTGCCGCTGGGCCGATTGACGGTAGTGACTGGTGTTTCAGGCTCGGGCAAGTCGACACTGGCGCGCGATGTGCTGCACGCCAATCTCCAGCGCCTGGTCAACAACAAGACAAAATCCGAAATAAAAACAACAGGTTGCAAGGAGATTGCGGGCTGGGATGCGGTGGGCCGCGTGCTCGAAGTCGACCAGACGCCCATCGGCAAAACGCCACGCTCCTGCCCGGCGACCTATGTCGGTTTCTGGGACACCATCCGCCGCCTCTATGCCGAAGCGCCCGAAGCGCGCATACGCGGTTACACCGCGAGCCGCTTCTCCTTCAACACCAAGGGCGGCCGCTGTGAAGCCTGCGAAGGCCAGGGCGTGCAGAAAATCGAGATGAGTTTCCTGCCCGACGTGAAAGTGCCCTGCGATGTCTGCGGCGGCAAACGTTTTGATGCGGAAACGCTGTCGGTGAAGTTCAAGGACAAGTCGATTGGCGACATCCTCGCGCTGAGCATCGACGAAGCCGTGGATTTCTTCGCTGCGCATCCGCAGATCCATCACGCGCTGCGCCTGCTGCAGGATGTCGGCCTCGGTTACCTGACGCTGGGCCAGCAGAGCCCGACGCTGTCGGGCGGCGAAGCGCAGCGCATCAAGCTGGTCACCGAACTGGCCAAGGTGCGCACGAACAGCAGCGACGATGCGGCAGCCCGCCCGGGCCGCGCCGGCGCACAACGCCACACGCTGTATGTGCTGGATGAACCGACGGTGGGCCTGCACATGGCTGATGTCGAGAAACTGATCCACGTACTGCACCGGCTGGTCGACGCCGGCAATTCGGTAGTGGTGATCGAACACAACCTCGACGTGATGGCCG
Source organism: Burkholderiales bacterium (assembly GCA_044378065.1). Lineage (GTDB taxonomy): Bacteria > Pseudomonadota > Gammaproteobacteria > Burkholderiales > SG8-41. Next base: position 4,395 of record JBILYA010000149.1, read on the forward strand.
AAGCCGACTGGATCATCGACCTCGGTCCCGAGGGCGGCGACGACGGCGGCCGCATCGTTGCCGAAGGACCGCCGGCGGAAGTCGTCAAAAAAACCTCGCGCTCGCACACTGCGCGCATCCTCGGGGAGTTCCTGCGGGAGCGCGGCGCGTGAAGCGCCGCATCCTTGTCATTGCCCTGCTGCTGAGCGCCACATTGGCGTGGGCGCAGTCGCCGGAACGCGACCAGGCGCTGATTGCCGCGGCCAGCCGTGGCGACACCGCAGCAGTGCAGCGTTTACTGAAGGAAGGCGCCTCCCTGCTGACCCGAGATGACGCCGGCAGCACCGCGCTGGTTGCCGCGGCTTACGGCAACCATGTCGACACGGCGCGCGTTCTGCTCGAAGCCGGCGCCAGTCCCGATGTGCGTGACACTGTAGGCCGCACTGCCTTCATGGTCGCCGCGGTATACGGCCATCTCGAACTGCTGCGCCTGACCCTGAAGCACGGTGCTGATGTGCACACGCTGAACCAGTACGGCGGCACCGCGCTGATTCCGGCATCACACTACGGCCATGTCGAGGTGGTGCGCGAACTGCTGAAGACCAAAATCAACGTCAATCACGTCAACCGCCTGGGCTGGACCGCACTGATCGAGGCCGTCATCCTCGGTGACGGCGGACCCAAACATACCGAGATCGTCCGCCTGCTGCTGGCGCACGGCGCAGACCCCGGGATCGCCGACCGCGACGGCGTGACGCCGCTGGCGCATGCGCGCCGGCACGGTTACACCGCCATCATCCGGCTGCTCGAAAAAACCGGCGCGCGCTGAAGCCGGCTAGCTGCCGTGCTTTCCAATTTCCCAGCCGAGTTTGGCGAGGTGTTTCTCACCAACTTCGACCGGCTCTTCTTCCAGCGGCGTCGCCATTGAATCATTCCAGCGGTTGAGGAAACCGAACATCGCCACGCAGCCGACGATTTCGACGATCTGGTTTTCGCTCCAGTGTTTGAGCGCACGATCCATCAGCTCGTCAGTGACATCGTTGGGTTGTGAGGCCGCGGCCAGCGCCAGATCGAGCGCCACACGCTCGGCTTCGCTGAACAAGGGGCTGCTGCGGTATTCCCATACCGCTTCCATTTTCTGCTCATCCACGCCCAGCCGGAGCGCCGCCCCGGCAGTGTGCGCCATTCAATAACTGCAGCCGTGCGCCTTGCTGGCGATATGCGCGATCAGGCGCTTGAGGCTGACCGGCACTTCGCCTTCCGGATCCCAGACTGCAGCTGCCATCGCGGCCAGCGCCTTCACCAGCTTGGGTTTTCTCTGCAGGATCAGCACGCTGTTGGGCA
>JBILYA010000003.1:0-21304 GCA_044378065.1 Burkholderiales bacterium
CGGGGCGCCCCCTCGATCGCGACTACGCGCCGATCACTTGTACGACCCAATTCGAACGGAGACATAGAGAAATGAGCGGAAAACTGGACCTGCTGAAAATCGCGCAGGAAGAAGCAAACGGCGATCTTTTCAAATACCTGGACGGCGTTTTCAAGCGCTCCACAACCCAGCCGCGCGGCGTCAGCGATGCCATCATCTGGGAAGGCGGCAATTTCACCGGCAACGTCAAACCGGTTGCCCACGCCCTAACCGATACCTTCGCGCTGAACGGCACCATCATGGCACTAGACGTGCTCGGCCTGCCCTTCCTCGGCGTTCCGATGATGGCCCAGTTCCGCCACGACACCAAACTGAAATCGCTCGAGTGGTTCGGCAAGATGGATTACACCTGCCTGAAGTGGTCAACCGCAGGCGACTTCATGGTCAATGACGGCGGCAAGAAAGTCGTCGTTGCCGGCAAATCAGCCAATGCCCCGCTGCGTACCGCTGCCGGTGTGTATTGCAACGTTCGCCCCTACGGCTCGATCACCAACGTGCGCTTCATGCCCGGCCTGCCGTACTCGCAGGACAACAAGAAGTTCGTCGTCGAAAAAGCCACCGGCAACATCCATTCGGAAATGAACACCCCGGGCGTGCGCATGGCTTATGCCGCGCGCCTGTTTCTGCAACTGGTCAATGAGCGCGGCTGCATCGGACGCGTCGCCACCAAGCCGACCCAGGCCAAGGAAGACGCCGTCAACGCCGGCCTGTTCCGCTGGATTCTGCAGGGCACCAAGTTCAAGCTGAAGCGCCAGTATGCGGTTGACGCCTACCAGGAGCACAAAGAGAACGTCGACGCCATCGTTGCCCTGCTGCCGAAGGACTTCAAAGCCGGAATGGAAAACTGGGGCGGTGACATCTATGAACACATCTCCGACACCAACTTCGGCCTGCTGTTGCACGACATGATCGAGCAGCGCGAGTGCATCGTTTACTCGACCGACCTTGACGGCGACCGCCTGACCGACCTGATGGCCGATGCGCCGGACGTGTTGCGCAAGTGGGGCCAGATGATTCTCGACTACGCGAAGACCGGCAAGAAAATGGGCGACGTGTGGAAAGACATGGGCTTCACGATGACCAACGGCAAGGACATGACCAGCGTCATGTACCGCATGGAAGGCGCGCCGATCTACGAACAGACCCTCGGCTCGGCTGACGCCATGCTGCAGCGCCTGCTCAACGGCGACGAAACCGTCGGCGGCACCAAAGACCCCTACGATCCGCGCATTCACTTCGTGCTGATCAACGAGGCTTACAAGGCTGCCAATCCGGGCAACGCCGAACTGGCGAAATGGCTGGATGACCAGTTGGCCACCTTCGACAAGATCTACAGCAGCAAGCGTCCGCGTTACATCGACGGCTACAACCAACTCAAGGCCGCCATCAAGCCCTGGGGCACCAAGTAATCCAGCCTCAGCTGACCTTCGGTCAGCGACCTAAAAACGCCCGCAACCGCGGGCGTTTTTTATTGGGCTGCAGTTTCGGTTTACCCCCTATAAACCAATCAGGGTTCTGCGGCCTTGCCGACTAATTTTTTGCATTGCGGAATATCACAATACGGCAAAATCAAATCATCATTTCATATTGAAAATTAACCTAATTTACAAAAATTGGACTTTCGGCGATTATCGGTATAATGCATTGCAGCATCAGGTTTGACATGAAATTTTGTATTGTGAAATTTCCGCTGACGACTTCAGGAGCCTGCCATGACCGCAACCACATTGCCCGAAGGCATCGCATTACACGGCCCGATGCCCGCCGAATATCCATCGATCCTCACGCCGCAGGCCTTAACCTTCATCGCCAAGCTGGCCCGCAAGTTTGAAGCCCGTCGTCAGGAACTGATGGCGCAACGGGCGCAACGGCAGCGCGAATTTGATGCCGGCAATTTGCCGGATTTCCTGCCGGAAACCAGCAGCATCCGCGAAAGCGAATGGACGGTCGGGCCCATCCCGACAGATCTGCAGAACAGGCGCGTTGAAATCACCGGTCCCACCGACCGCAAGATGGTGATCAACGCACTGAACTGCGGGGCCAATGTATTCATGGCCGACTTTGAAGATTCCAACGCCCCAACCTGGAGCAACATGATCGAAGGCCAGATCAATCTGCGCGACGCCATTCGCCGTTCGATCACATTCCAGAGTCCTGAAGGCAAGCAATACCGGCTCAATGCACAAACGGCAACGCTGCTGGTGCGTCCCCGCGGCTGGCATCTGATGGAACATCACCTGCAAGTCGACGGCGCACCGGTCTCCGGCGCGCTTTTCGACTTCGCGCTGTACGTTTTCCACAACGCCAAAGAAGCCATCGCGCATAACACCGGCCCGTACTTCTATCTGCCGAAAATGGAGAGCCATCTCGAAGCGCGGCTCTGGAACGATATCTTCGTGATGGCGCAACGCGAACTGGGGCTGCCGCTGGGTACGATCAAGGCCACGGTGCTGATAGAAACCGTGCTCGCCGCATTCGAAATGGATGAAATTCTTTACGAGCTTCGCGATCACTGCGTCGGCCTCAACATCGGCCGCTGGGATTACATCTTCAGCTGCATCAAGAAATTCCGCTCCAACAAGAACTTCTGTCTGGCCGACCGCAGCCAGGTAACGATGACCTCACCGTTCATGCGCGCCTATGCGTTGCTGCTGGTCAAAACCTGCCATCGCCGCAAGGCATTCGCGATGGGCGGCATGGCTGCGCAGATTCCGATCAAGAACGACCCCGCCGCCAATGAAGCCGCAACGGCCAAAGTGCGCGCCGACAAGGAGCGCGAGGCCACCGACGGTTGCGACGGTACATGGGTTGCGCATCCGGGACTGGTCGGCATCGCCAGGGAAATTTTCGACAGGCATATGCCGGGTGCCAACCAAGTATCCCGTCAGCGTCCGGACGTACAGGTCACCGCAAAGGATCTGCTCGATTTCAAACCCGAAGCGCCGATCACCGAGGCCGGCCTGCGCAACAACATCAGCGTCGGCATCCAGTACATCGGCGCCTGGCTCGCCGGCAACGGCTGCGTCCCGGTTTACAACCTGATGGAAGACGCCGCCACGGCCGAGATTTCGCGCTCGCAGATCTGGCAATGGATGCGCAGCCCGAAGGGCGTTCTGGATGACGGTCGCAAAGTCACCAAAGACATGTTCCGCAAATTGCTGCCCGAGGAACTCGCAAGGGTGCGCCGTGAACTTGGCGAAGAAGCATGGAGCGCAGGCCGCTACGAAGAAGCCGCGAAACTGTTCGATGAAATCACCACCAGCGATGACTACGTCGAATTCCTGACGCTGCCGGGTTATGAATGGCTGACCCGGGAACTGGAAACCCGCGCCACCGCCTGAAACCGCAATCAAAGAAGCCACTTCCATTAAAGGCCACTGCACCCGCGGTGGCCTTTCTTCGTACAATCCGGCCGTGCCCAGACTTCTGCTACTCAACAAACCCTATGGCGTCATCTGCCAGTTCAGTCCTTCGGGAGACCACCGGACGCTGAAAGATTTTGTTCCGGTCAGCGGCGTCTATCCGGCGGGACGACTCGACACCGACAGCGAGGGACTGGTCCTGCTAACCGACGACGGCGCCCTTCAGCATCGCATTACCGATCCCCGCCACAAACTGCCCAAGACCTATTTTGTCGAGGTCGAAGGCGCACCCAACGATGCCGCGTTGGCACCGCTGCGGGCCGGAATGCAACTTTCCGATTACAAGGCACGTCCGGCTGAAGCCAGCCTGTGCCCGCCGCCCGACTGGTTATGGCCGCGCACGCCACCCGTTCGCATCCGCCGGCATATTCCAACGACATGGTTGAGACTGGTGCTGCGGGAAGGCCGTAACCGTCAGGTCCGGCGGATGACTGCAGCGGCGGGCTTTCCGACTTTGCGCCTGATCCGTCATGCTATTGGTCCTTGGACCATTGAGGGCCTGCCTCCCGGGGAATGGCATGAAATACCTCCGGAATCACCGGAAAAGTCCATTAAAAACAACACTTAGTTGGTAAGTTTCGTTTTTTGGCTTGTTGCCCACTTATGGTGCAAAACAGTCAATAAGACCATATTGTGAATCTTACGCGAAACTGTCAACCAACCGGTTTTCCCCGCGTTATTGGCTATGACCGGCTTTCGGTCAAGGGTCAAAATTGGCCCGGTTGATCAACCATCAAATGAGGAAATTATGAACAAACTGCTCGCCGCTATTATCGCCGCCGCTTTCTCGACCGTTGCTTTCGCCGCTGACGCGCCGAAAAAAGAAGAGAAAAAAGACGCTCCGAAAGTTGAGAAAAAAGAAGAGAAAAAGGCCGACAAGAAGTAATTGTCGGATTTCTCGAAAAGGCAGGGTTTCTACCCTGCCTTTTTTTTGCCCGAAATTTGCGTTTATCCTGTCAACCAAGTCGTAACTCGTCCGTTATTCGCTCGACCGTCCTTTCGGTCAAGGCTGAAAAGCCTGGTTGATCAACCACTTAATTTTATTGAGGAAATTATGAACAAACTGCTCGCCGCTATCATCGCCGCCGTGTTCTCGACCGTTGCTTTCGCCGCTGACGCGCCGAAAAAAGAAGAGAAAAAAGACGCCCCCAAGGCTGAGAAAAAAGAAGAGAAAAAGGCCGACAAGAAGTAATCGTCGGATTTCTCGAAAAGGCAGGGTTTCTACCCTGCCTTTTTTTCGTCCTCAGATCTCCCTCCCCCGGCCCCGGGCCCTCAGGTTGTCATTTATAAATGCGTGGGGTAATGTAACCGGGCTCGTTTGAGCCGCCGGCCGGAATCCGGCCCGGACGCAGACATTTAACCAAGGGAGGAATCATGAAAAAGCTGCTCGCAATCGCTATTGCCGCCATGTTTGGCGCCGTTGCTGTCGCACCTGCCTACTCGGCCGATAAAAAAGACGATAAAAAGACCGAGAAGAAAGAAAAGAAAGCCGACAAGAAGTAACCCTTCTGCCGACTTGAAAAGCAGGGCTGCGGCCCTGCTTTTTTTTCGCCCGCTGCCGACCCGAACCGGCGGGAAGCCGCGAATCCGCGCCCGGCGATAAAATAGCCGGATGTCCAGCCCTGACCGCCAATGGAAACCCAACGTCACCGTCGCCGCCGTGGTTGAACGCGATGGCGCATTTCTTCTGGTGGAAGAACAGACCCGGGACGGCATTCTCTACAACCAGCCCGCCGGCCATCTGGAAGACGGAGAGTCATTGATCGAGGCCGTCGTCCGGGAAACCCTGGAAGAATCGGCCTGCGATTTCCGCCCGGAAGCCCTGCTCGGCATTTATCAGTACCGCCAGCCCTCCAGCGACGTGACTTATCTGCGCTTTGCTTTTACGGGAACGCTGTCTTCGCCCCATCACGGCCGCTCGCTCGACACCGGCATTCTGCGTGCGCTGTGGATGCCGGTCGAAGAAATCCGTGCCTGCCGTGACCGCCACCGCAGCCCGCTGCTGATGCAATGCATTGATGACTATCTCAGCGGCCGGCGTCACCCCCTGCAACTGCTGCATCATCACCACTGAGTCCGAATGTCCCGCAAACAGAAAATTGTCGTCGGTATGTCAGGCGGAGTCGATTCGTCCGTCGCTGCCCTGCTGCTGAAACAACAGGGTCACGAAGTCATCGGCCTGTTCATGAAGAACTGGGAAGATGACGACACCGACGAACACTGCACCACGCGCCAGGATCTGATTGACGCCGTCGCCGTCGCTGACCGCATCGGCATCGACATCGAGGCCGTCAACTTCAGCGCCGAATACAAGGATCGCGTGTTCAGCGAATTCCTCAGCGAATACCAGGCCGGACGCACGCCCAATCCGGACGTGCTGTGCAATGCCGAAATCAAGTTCAAGGCCTTCCTCGACCACGCAATGAATCTCGGCGCCGACCGCATCGCGACCGGCCACTACGCGCAGGTGCGCGAAGTCGACGGCCTGCATCAGCTGCTCAAAGCAGAAGACGGCAGCAAGGACCAGAGCTATTTTCTTTACCGGCTCAACCAGCAGCAACTGGCCAAGACCGTATTTCCGCTGGGCGACATCTATAAACGCGACGTGCGTGACATCGCCCGCCGCGAAGGCCTGCCCAACCACGACAAAAAGGATTCGACCGGAATCTGCTTCATCGGTGAGCGGCCGTTCCGCGAGTTTCTCAACCGCTACCTGCCTTCCAACCCGGGCGACATCGTCACGCCGGAAGGCCGGCGAATCGGCCGGCATATGGGACTGACGTTCTACACGCTGGGCCAGCGCCAGGGTCTTGGTATCGGCGGCACCCGCGACGGCGACGGTGATGCCTGGTACGTCGCGCAGAAAGACATGGCGAACAACCGGCTGGTTGTCGTGCAGGGTCACGATCATGGCTTGCTGCTGTCGGACCAGCTGACCGCCGTCAACGCCACCTGGATCAGCGGCCATCCGCCGCATACGCAATGGGTCTACAGCGCCAAAACACGCTACCGCCAACGCGACGCCGCATGTTCCCTGGATGAAGCCTCCACCGGACGCTGCGTAGTTGATTTTGCCGAGAATCAGTGGGCGGTCACGCCCGGTCAGTCAGTGGTGATTTATGAAAGCCGCGTCTGCATCGGCGGCGGCATCATCGAGTCGGCACGTCCGGCGCAACCCGCGCTGTCGATGGATGATGCCTGTCCGCCGGAAACACTCGCCGGCGGCGACTGATCAACCGATCAGGCAGCGGTGTCCTTGAACGAAGGACGCTGGGCCAGCTTGTCCGCGAGCCGTCCCAAATTGGGATGATTGCGCCGCCACTGCAGGTCGGGCAGACGCAGTTCCAGCCAGCCCAGACAACAGCCGACCGCAATATCAGCGAGCGTAAAAAAATCACCGCCACACCAGGGCCTGGCTGCGAGATCATCCGCCATTGCCTGCAGCGCACGATCGACCTTGCCCTGCTGACGGGTGATCCAGTCCTGCGATTGCTGTTCGGCAGGCTTTTTTTTCTCATTGACCAGCGCAATTGCCGCATCGGTGCAGCCGTCGGCCAGCGCCTCCCAACGGCGCACCTGGATGCGCGGGCGCTTTTCTTCGGGAATCAGCCGGTTGCCGGGGCTCGCATTGTCGAGGTGCTCGACAATCACGCGTGAATCAAAAATCGTATGTTCGTCGTCGAGCACCAGAACCGGAATCTTGCCCAGCGGGTTGTAGCGAATGACTTCGCTGTCAGGCGTGTTCGGCGAGTCCGTGACGAACTCGCATTCCATGCGTTTCTCGACCAGAACGACGCGCACCTTGCGGGTATAGGGACTGGTGACCGTCCCGATCAGCTTCATCATATGGATTGTTTCGCGAAACAGATTGCAGTGAAAATGCGCGCGGATTATAGCATCGACATCCTTGACGCCCAATGCCGCCCGACGTTAGCCTGAAGCCTCCTATCAACCGCCTGCAAAGAGGTCACACATGGGCGCCGACGAACAGTTCATTCTGTTTACCCAACCGGGGTGAAGCAGCTGTCTCCGGGCGAAAGAGTTTCTTTCGCGCAAAAAAATCGATTTCATCGCCATTGATGTCCTGAACGATCCGGCCGGCCGCGAACGCCTGCTCAAGTTTGGCGTGCGCAATGTTCCTGTGGTTGCCAAGGGCGATCAGTTCGTATTCGGGCAGAACCTGGAGGATGTCGCCGAGTTTGTCGGCCTCCAGGGCACCGGCCATAAACCGTTGCCTCCGGAAGAACTGATTCAACGCTGGGTCATGGTGCTGCGCGCCGCACAACGGCTGATGCGCCAGTTGCCGGACGCCAAACTGCTTGAACGGGTCATTCCCAACCGTGATCGTTCGATCCGCCTGATGTGCCATCACATCTTCCGCATTGGCGAGGCCTATCTCGAATCAGTGGAAGGCGGTGTTGAATACGCAGTACAGCTCGCCAACATTCCGCCGAAAGACGGCACGTACATGACCGGCGAAGAAATTGCACGTTACGGTGACGGCATCATCGCGCGGCTGGAAAACTGGTGGAACAAGCTCGAAGACAAAAGCTGCCAGCAGAAGATCAAGACCTTCTTCGGCATGCAGCCTATCCACATGCTCTATGAGCGTTCTACCTGGCACAGTGCGCAGCATGCACGCCAGCTCGCCGCCGTACTGGAAGGCATCGGTATCACCCCCGATCAGCCCCTGACTCCGGCTCAGCTGGCCGGATTGCCACTGCCCGAAAGGCTATGGGAATAGTTATTTAAAATCAATAAGTTAAAACAAACGCCGGCATCATCGATGCCGGCGTTTTGTTTGAATTCGGACGAGATTACTGCGGCTTGATGCCCGCCGCCTTGATGATCTTGGCGTACAGCGCCAGATCATCTTTGATCACCTGCGCGAACTCTTCCGGCGTATTGCCGACGAGATCGTTGCCGCCTTGCGTTGCCAGCCGGTCAATGACATCCGGCATTTTCAGCGCCTTCACCACTTCGCGATTCAACCGTTCAATGATCGGGCGCGGCGTTCCCGCGGGGGCAACAACCGCCTGCCACTGCGTCAGCTGAAAACCCTTCAGTCCGAGTTCATTCAGTGTCGGTACATCCGGCAGCGACGAAGCCCGCTTGCCACCGGTGACGCCAATCGCGCGTAACTTGCCGCTGCGGATCTGCGGCACTGCGGTAATCACCGTATCGAACATATAACTGATCTGCCCGCCGAGCAGCGCCGCCAGCGCCAGCGAGCTGCCGGTGTACGGCACATGAATCGATTTCGTGTTGGTCATCAGGCCGAACAGCTCACCCGACAGATGGTTGCCGCCGCCGATACCGGTAGAGCCATAAGTCATCTGCCCCGGCTTCGACTGCAACAACTTGATGAAATCCGGCAGCGATTTCACCGGTGCCGCAGGCGGCACCACCAGCACATACATGTACGAGGTGCCCTGGGTAATCGGCGCGAAGTCCTTGACCGCGTCATAACCCAGTTTCAGATACAGATTCGGATTAACCGTCATCGGACCGGCATTGCCCATCAGCAGGGTGTAACCGTCAGCCGGCGCACGCGCGACGATTTCGGTACCGATACCGCCGTTGGCACCGGCGCGGTTGTCGACCACCACCGACTGACCCAGTGCATCCGTCAGCTTCTGGCCGATGGTACGCGTGAAAATGTCGGCCGCTCCGCCCGGTGTATAAGGACAGATGAAACGGATCGGCCGTGTCGGGTAGGCTGGTTCCGCCGCCTGTGCCATACCTGCCGCCAGCAACAAGGCCATCATCATCGCGCGCATTTTCATTCTTACCCCTCAAAATCCGGTTGTTTTTCGCCTGCTATCACGTACTGCGGCCAGAATAGCACGCGCCCTGTGAGTTACGCTAAACTGCGCCCTCAACTTTCCAGTCCCGTCATTAACTCTGGCAATCCGTATGACCCGCCGCATCCTGGTATCCCGATGGTGAATCCCGCCGCAGCCGCGCGTCGCGCGTTGCCTTCGGTGGATCGACTGCTCGGTAGCGAGGCAGTCGCAGGGCTCATTGCCGCTCACGGCCGCACACGCGTAACCGCCTTCCTGCGCCGTGCGCTTGACGTCGAGCGCGAACGTCTTGCCGCACCGGATGCCGGCGCTTTTGATGAAACCCGCTTTCTTCAATCCTGCGCCATCGCACTGGAACGTTCAGCCGCCCCCTCGCTGAAACCGGTGTTCAATCTGACCGGCACGGTGCTGCACACCAATCTTGGCCGTGCGGTGATGCCGAAAAGCGCCGCCGAAGCCGTCATGGCAGCCATGACCCGTCCGGTCAACCTGGAATTTGATCTCGCTACCGGCGCTCGCGGCGAACGCGACAGCCACGTCGAACGCTGGATTGCCGAACTGACCGGCGGCGAAAAAGCCGTTGCCGTCAATAACAATGCCGCCGCTGTCTATCTCGCACTGAACACGCTGGGGCTGAAACGCGAAGTGCTGGTGTCGCGCGGTGAGCTGATTGAAATCGGCGGTGCCTTCCGCATCCCCGATATCATGTCGCGTGCCGGCGTGAAACTGGTCGAGGTCGGCACCACCAACCGCACGCACCTCAAAGACTTTGCCGAAGCGATCACGCCGCGCACCGCGGCGATCATGAAAGTCCATACCAGCAATTACGTGGTGCAGGGTTTCACCGCGACGGTGCCTGAAAGCGAGCTGGCGAAACTCGCGCACGAACACAATCTGCCCTTCATCGTTGACCTCGGCAGCGGCACGCTGATCAATCTCGAAGAGTACGGACTGCCGCATGAACCGACGCCACGCGAGGCGCTGGCTGATGGCGCCGACGTCGTCACCTTCAGCGGCGACAAGCTGCTCGGCGGACCGCAGGCCGGCCTGCTGGTCGGGCGCAAGGACCTGATGGTGCGCATCGCCAGGAATCCGATGAAACGCGCGCTGCGCCTCGACAAGCTCACACTGACCGCACTCGATGCCGTGCTGCGTCTGTATCTGCATCCGGAACGTCTGCACGAAGAGCTGCCGGCATTGCGTTTGCTGACCCGCAGCGCCGAAGACATCGCCGCACAGTCGACTCGGGTACTGCCTGCCGTCGCTGCGGCTCTGGGTGATGACTGGACAGTTGGAATCGCCGCCTGCAAAAGCCAGATCGGCAGCGGCGCGCTGCCGGTCGATGCATTACCGAGCAGCGGGCTGGCCATCGCGCCCGCCGGCAAAAAGGGCAATCTCAACAAACTAGCTGCAGCGCTGCGCACACTGCCCGCACCGGTGATCGGGCACATCAAGGACGGCGCATTGATGCTCGACTTGCGCTGCCTGGATCATGAAGACGAGTTTGTTGCACAACTGTCGCAACTGAAAATCAGCAACCAATGATCGTCGCCACCGCAGGCCACATCGACCACGGAAAAACACTGCTGGTCAAAACCCTCACCGGCACCGATACCGACCGCCTGCCCGAGGAAAAAGCCCGCGGCATTTCCATCGACCTCGGCTTCGCCTACCTGCCGCTGGCCGAAGGCGGACTGATCGGCTTTGTCGATGTGCCGGGCCACGAGCGTTTCATCCGCAACATGCTCGCCGGCGTCTCCGGCATTGATTTCGCGCTGCTGATTGTCGCCGCTGATGACGGGGTGATGCCGCAGACCATCGAACACCTGCAGATCCTTGATCTGCTGCGCATCGGCCGCGGCGCCGCCGTGATCACCAAAGCCGACCGTGTCGATGCCGCGCGTATTGAAGAAGTGCGCGATCAGGTCAAAGCCCTGCTGGCGCCGACGCTGCTCGCCGATGCGCCGATCCTGCCGGTGTCCGCGATCAGCGGCATCGGCATGGCTGAACTGAAAAACCTGCTGCTGCGCGAGGCCGCAGCCAAAGGCCAGCGCAGCGCTGCCGGACAGCATTTGCGTTATGCGATCGACCGCGCCTTCAGTATTGCCGGAAGCGGCACCGTCGTCACCGGGACGGTATTCAACGGCACCGTGCACAGCGGCGACAAGCTGGTGATTTCCCCTGCGGGACGCGAAGTTCGCGTGCGCAGCATCCAGATTCATGGCAAGTCCGCCGCCGAAGCGCGCGCCGGCGAACGCTGTGCGTTGAACCTGACCGGCGCCGATGTGGAGTCTGTGCGGCGCGGCGACTGGGTAATGGCCGAGGCCATTCACCGACCGACCCGGCGCATCGACGTGCGGCTCAACGTGCTGCCCGGCGAAGGCAAACCGTTGAAACACTGGACGCCCGTGCATCTGCATCTCGCCACCGCCGATGTCACCGCGCGGGTATCGCTCAAACGTGGCGAAGCACTGAACCCGGGCCAGGGCGGCATCGGCCAGCTAGTGCTCGACGAGCCGATCGCCGCACTGCATGGCGACCGCTTCATCCTGCGCGACCAGTCCTCGACACGAACGGTGGGCGGCGGCGTCATCATCGATCCGATTCCGCCGGCGTCCCGGCGCAGCAAGGCGCGCGACGCCACGCTCGCCGCCCTCGAATCAGCGGATCACTTGACCGCGCTGGCGGCACTCGCCACCGAGGGCAAACGCCCGGTTGATCTCTCGCATTTCGAAGCCATTTTCAATCTGCTTCCGGAAATTGCTGCGGCGGCTTATGCCAAAGCCGGGCTCGTGCCGCTGGGTAAAGACCGCCGTATTGCCGTTACCCAGATGCGGCTGACTGCGCTGAATCAGGGCGCCGTCAAACAAGTGGTCGCCTTCCATCAGGCCCAGCCGCAGGCGCCGGGCATGGAAATCGAGGCACTGCATCGGGCGCTGGCGCCGGAACTGGATGCCGACGCCTTCGGCCACCTGCTGCGCCTGATCGCCGACCAACGACAGATCGAAGTGCACAGCTCGCTGGTGCGCAAACCCGGCCATGACAGCACGGCGAACAGTGCTGACGTCAAATTGTGGGAAACCGTTCAGCCTGCGTTGCTGTCGGCCGGATTCAATCCGCCGCCGCTGAAGGAACTGGCGCCACTGCTGAAACTGAAGGACGCCATCCTCAAGGATTTTCTCTACCGTCAAATGAAAGCCGGCAATCTGTACAAGGTTGGCGCCGAACGTTTTTATCTGAAACCGACGATGGCCGTACTCGCTGCCACCGCGCAGGCCGTCGCCGCGAAACAGCCCAACGGCCAGTTCACCGCCGCGCAGTATCGCGATGCCGTCGGCATCGGCCGCACGCTGGCGATTGAAATCCTCGAGGCAATGGACGGTATCACTGTCACCCAGCGTATCGGCGACGCGCGCAAGATGCGCAAGGATTTCGTGCCGATACTCGGCGCCGCCGAACCGGCGCCCCCGCCCCCGCCGGGTTCCGTCGCCAAACCGCAGGCGCAAAAACCAGCCGCCGGGAAACCGCAGCAACGCCCCCCTTTCCGCAACAACCGTTACTGATCATCGAACTGAAAGAACGCCATGACCACATCCGCATTTGACGTCATCATCATCGGCGAAGGCATCGCCGGACTTACCGCTGCCGGTGCGCTCGCCAAAAAAGGTTTGAGCGCCGCCACCTTCGAACAGCAGATCTTCGGCGGCCTTGTGCTCAATGTGAATGAACTTGACCCAGCCCCGCCCGGCGGCGAAGCCGGCGGTGCTGCATTTGCATCCGAGCTGACCGGCGCCAACGCCGAAGCCGGTGTCACCAGCATTCAGGAACCGGTCACCGCACTGGCTGCAGCCGATGGCGCTTATGTCGTCACCACCGAGAGCGCCAGCTACCGCGCGCGCCAGGTCATCATCGCCAGTGGCGCCAAACTGAAAACGCTGAACGTGCCCGGCGAGACCGAATTCGAAGGCCGCGGTGTCTCGAAATGCGCGGACTGCGACGGCCCGATGTTCCAGAACGAAACCGTCGCCGTGATCGGCGGCGGCGACTCCGCACTGCAGGAAGCCAATGTGCTGACACATTACTGCGGCAAGGTGTTGCTGATCCATCGCGGCACGGCATTCCGTGCGCAGCAGCGCCTGATCGATCAGGTCAATGCCAATGACAAGATTGAAAAACGTTTCGGCACGACCGTCGAGGCCATTCTCGGCGGGCAAATGGTCGAGAAGATCCGCGTCAAAACCGCTGCGGCCAGTGAAGAAATTGCCGCCGCCGGCGTGTTCGCTTATATCGGTCTCGAACCCAACACCGCTTTTGTGCCGGCGGACATTAAACGCGACGCCCAAGGCCGTCTTGTCACCAGCGATGCACTGGAGACAGCGTTACCCGGCGTGTGGGCCATCGGAGCTGTTCGCAGCGGTTGCGGCGGCAGTCTGGATGACGCAATCGCCGAAGCGAATCGCGCCGCCGATGCTGTCGCCGCGCGTCTGAAATAAGCGCATGGCACTGACCGCAACCATCTTCAAGGCCGATCTGACGATTTCGGACATGGACCGCGGCTATTACGCGACCCATGCGCTGGTACTCGCGCGCCACCCGTCTGAAACCGACGAACGCATGATGGTGCGTTTGCTCGCCTACGCACTGAACGCCGATGAAGCGCTCGAGTTCGGCAAGGGCCTCAGCAATGAAGACGATCCGGCGTTGTGCCGCAGGGATCTCACCGGCCTTATTGAACAATGGATCGATGTCGGTCTGCCGGATGAAAAATCCGTGCGCAAGGCCTGCGGTCGTGCGCGGCAGGTCAGGCTCTACACCTATGGCCGCGGCGCAGCGAAATGGTGGCAGGACAACGGCGACGCGATGGCGCGCCCCGACAATCTCACGATCATTGATCTGCCGGCCGAGTCGACCCAGGCGCTGGCAAAACTTGCGGAACGCACGATGCAGCTGCAATGCACGATCCAGGACGGCACAACATGGATCACCGACGGCGACAACACCGTGGAGATTGCGCCTGTCGTACTCAACGCCGCACGCCGGCCTTGAACTTCACCACAGTCTGGAACCGCATTTCTCGTCAGCACCGTGCCGTCTTACAATGACGGCCACGCAGTAGTAACGGAAGGGAATCGCTCCCGGTGGGGCGGCCGGACTTCAAACCCGGTAGGGGCCGCGAGCGGTCCTGTGTGGGTTCGACTCCCACTCTCTTCCGCCATTCATCCAGTCCGTCGGCCATCAAGCGCCGGCTTGCCGTTGCCGAGGAGAGCGTCCATGTCATTCGCCACAGATTTATCCAATAAAATCAATGAATTGCAGTACAGCACCCTGCCGGTAGACGCCGTGCACTGGGCCAAGGTCGGCATCCTCGACACGGTCGGCGTGACGATTGCCGGCGCGGCAGAAGACGCGACGCGCATCCTGCTCGGCGTTTCCGGCTCCAGCAGCGGCCCCTCCCTGGTGTTCGGTCACGCGCGGCGCATCGGCGCGCTGGATGCGGCGCTGGTCAACGGCACCGCATCACATGCACTGGACTTCGACGACTGCAACAACACGCTGGGCGGCCACCCGTCGGTACCCATCCTGCCCGCCCTGTTCGCACTCGCCGATGAAACCGGCGCCACCGGCAAGGATTTCATTGCCGCGTACGTTGCCGGCTTCGAAGCCGAATGCAAGCTGTCGATGGTGGTGAACTTTTACCAGTACACCAAAGGCTGGCATCCGACGACGACCATCGGCGTGTTCGGCAGCGCTGCCGCCTGTGCGCACCTGCTGAAACTGTCGGTTGAAAAAACCGCCACCGCGCTGTCGATCGCCGCATCACTCGCCGCCGGCGTCAAATCGAACTTCGGCACAATGACCAAACCGTTGCATGTCGGCCACTGCGCCCGCAGCGGCCTGTTCGCTGCGCTGCTCGCCCGCGACGGCTTCACCGCCGGTGACAAGGCCTTCGAACACAAGCAGGGTTATTTCGAAGTGTTCAACGGCGCCGGCAACTACGACGCCAGCAAGGCGATTCCCGCCTGGGCCAAACCGCTAGACATCACCCGCCCCGGCATCGCCATCAAGTCCTACCCCTGCTGCGGCAGCACCCACCCGGCCATCGATTGCATGCTCGAACTCGTGCAGAAGCACAATCTGAAACCCGAGCAGGTTGCACGCATCGATTCCTGGACGCACACGCGCCGACTCGAACACACCAACCGACCGGACCCGCAATCCTCGCTCGACGCCAAGTTCAGTGTGCAATACACGCTGGCGCGCGCACTGAAAGACCGCACCGTCAAGCTGGAACACTTTGAGGGCGACAACTGGAAAGACCCCGCGACGCGCGCCATCCTGCCGAAAATACACGTTGCGACGTACACCACGGAACAGTTCCCCGCTGACAATCATTTCGGCGCTGAAGTCAAAGTCACGCTGACCGACGGTCGCGTGGTCAGCACCAAGACCGACCAGGCACTGGGCCGCAGCGTCGACAAGCCGCTGCCGGCCGACATGCTCAAGGCAAAATTCGACAACTGCGCCGCACGTGCGCTGTCTACGGACAATGTTGCGAGACTCTATGCAGCCATCCAGGATTTCGAGAACGCGAAGGACGTGCGAGAAATTGCTGCACTGGCTGCCGGCAAAGGCGGACCGCAACGCGTTGCGGCTTAAACCAGTTCAACAAACAACACAGCAACACTCAGGGGAACATTTTGGATCTGGAACTTCGCGGCAAAAAAGTTTTGATTACCGGCGCCTCCAAAGGCCTCGGCCTGGCCTGTGCGCAGGGTTTCGCTTCGGAAGGCGCGATTGTCCACCTCGCGGCGCGCAACGAATCGGCGCTGAAATCAGCTGCTGAAGCCATCCGCAAGCAATACAAGACCGAAGTCTTCATCCATGCGGTCGACCTGAGCAAAACCGAAAACGTTATTGCTCTCGGCAAAACCTGCGCCGACGTCGACATCCTGGTGAACAATGCCGGCGCAATTCCCGGTGGCGATCTGCTGGATATCACCGATGAACGCTGGCGCCAGGCCTGGGACCTGAAGGTCTTCGGCTTCATCAACCTGACGCGCGAACTCTACAAGGCAATGCGTGAACGCAAATCCGGCGTCATCGTCAACATCATCGGGGTCGCCGGCGAACGCCATCGCGCCAACTACATCACCGGGACCACCGGCAATGCCGGACTGATGGCATTCACCCGCGCCCTCGGCTCGGAAAGCGTCGATCACGGCATTCGCGTGGTCGGCATCAATCCGGGGCGCATCGAAACCGAACGTCAGATCGGACATTTCAAAGAACAGGCGCTGAAGGCCTTCGGCGATGAGTCACGCTGGCCCGAACTGCAGGCCAAGGTGGTCGCCTCGCTGCCCTTCGGTCGTGCGGGACGCCCGTCGGAAGTTTCGGACCTCGCGACCTTCCTGGCTTCGAACCGCGCCTCCTACATCAGCGGCACGGTGGTCACCATCGACGCCGGCAGTTCACTCCGTCCGCGGGTATAAACGACAGCGGGCGTAGAGCCTCAGCCCGGCCAGTCGAGCCACTCGCACAGCGCACGGCCCATGATCAGTTCCAGATCATCGGCCGTGAGCCAGGACATTTCTTCGGTAAACACCGTCACGCACTGGCGGTAGCTGCATTTGAGCCGGGTCAGATCGCTGCCCCAGAACATCCGCCCGGGTCCGAAGGCGTCATAGACACGCTTCACATAGCCATGCAGGTTGCGGTAGGGATAGGGCTCGGTTGAATAGCCGGGCAAGGCGCTGACCTTTATACCCACATTGGGTCGCTTCGCAATGGCGAGCAGCATTTCAATATCACGAAACGCCTCATCATCCTTGGCGCCGCTGGCCAGCGCCATGTGATCAAGGATGATGCGCAGTTGCGGGTGCCGTTCGGCCACCGCATCCACCAAACTGACCGCCGGCTGATCCACGCCGATGTAAACCGGCACCCCTGCCGCTTCGGCCTCGGCCCACAACCAGCCCAAGTAATCCGGCTTGGACAGCCGCTCCATATTCTTCTTGAAATTGAAACGCAGTCCGAGCATGCCGGGCTGGCGGCGCCAGTCCGCCATCTGACTCCGCGAGGCTGGCAAGGCCGGATTGATCTTGCCCATCACCGCGAAGCAATCGGGATGCGATTGCGCGGCATCCAGCGCGAGATCATTGCGCGTGCGGTCCAGGCTCGGCGGAACGATGACCACCCGGTCAACGCCCGCAGCCTTCATCTCCTGCAGCAGTTCGTTTTTGCCGAAAGGTTGCGGACGGTGCGGCTTGGCGTTGGGTGCCCAAGGACGCTCCGGCGTATTCGCAGCCCAGATGTGCACCTGTGAATCAACGATCAACATGACTGAAACCCGATCAATTTGCGGTGATGCCCTGCTCGCGGATCACGCGGCCCCATTTGTCATGCTCGACCTTGATGAAGGCAGCAAACGCCTCCGGGCTGCTGGTCCAGACTTCGCCCTGGGTCAGCATCGACTCAACCACCTCAGGACGGCTAAGCACCTGAACGATTTCCTTGTTCAGCCGCGTGATGATTGCAGGCGGTGTTTTCGCCGCAACGACAAAACCGTACCAACTTTTTGATTCATAGCCCGGCACACCTGCCTCGGATACCGTCGGCACCTGCGGAAACTGTTTTGACCGGGTACCGGTTCCCACCGCGAGCGCACGCAATCGGCCGGCCTGGATATTGGCTGCTACGCTGGCCGGAGATGCAAAAGCCATCTGCACCTCGCCGGACATCAGGTTGACGATTGCCGGGCCATTGCCTTTGTAAGGCACATGCAGCAGCTTGATTTTCGCCATCGACTGCAACAGACCCGTGGCCAGATGCCCGGAGCCGCCAACACCGGAGGAACCGTAGGCCAGTTCGCCTGGCCGTGCCCGCGCCAGCGCAAGGAATTCCTTCAGCGATTTTGCAGGTACCGAAGGATGCACAACAAGAATATTGCCGCTGGTCACTGCCGGCGTGACCGGCGAGAGATCCTTCAGCGGATCATAGGTCATGTTTTTGGTGAAAAAACCGTTCACCGCCAGATTACCCACGGCACCGAGCATCATCGTGTAACCGTCGGGCGGCGATTTGGCAGTGAGTTCTCCGGCAAGGGAACCGTTGGCGCCCGCGCGGTTGTCCACCATCACGTTCTGGCCGATGGCATCACCCAGCTTGGTCGCGACAATGCGCGCCACGGTGTCGATGCCGCCGCCGGGAGACTGCGAGGCGATGAGGCGGATGGGTCTTGAGGGATAGGCAGCCTGCTGCGCAAGAGCAACATGCGACAACGCGACGAAAATTCCCGACGCCAGAATAAAGCCCATCATTTTTTTGCTGGTTCTTGATGCCGTCATTTCACTCCTCCGATACCAACCGTCTGTTTTTATCCAAGATGATTTTGTGGCTTTTTGATTCTTGCATTTGAGACTAACAGCGGCCTTCTTCAGCGGCAAGCTGAACCTCGCAACAGAGGCCGCTGCTGCAGCTAAGCGCGCAGACGCGCGTCCCGCTTCGGTTGCCCCCAACGTTTTTTCAACATCGCCAGAAACTCCTGCGTCGCCGGTGACAGCGTGACGCCACGGCGCCGGATTACCGCCACCGTGCGCGTCAGACGCGGCTCCAGCAGCGGCCGGCTGACCAGTTGCGGATTACGCCGCCCGGACAGCGCCAGCGCCGGCACCGCAATCACGCCGATGCCGGCTTCGACCATGCCGAGCCCCGTCCAGAACGAGTGCTGCACCTCGTAAGTCCAGCGCTGCTGCGGCAGATTTCCCGGAAGACCGAAGTCGAGCAGCGCGCGGTTGCCGCTCATGCGACCGACGGTGATTACGCGGTACTGCTCGAGATCAGACCACTTCACGGATTTCCTTTTTGCCAGCGGATGATCACGATGGCAGGCCAGCACAAAGGGGTCTTCAAACAGGGCCTCGGTTTCCAGTTCCGGCGTATCAGCGCCGGAGAGCGTGAGACCGAATTCAGCCTCACCGCCGAGCACGGCATGCAGCACTTCGTTGGCATGCACATCAAGAATGCGGATGCGGTTGTCCGGATGTTCCGCACTGTAATCGCGGATCACCGGTGGCAGCATGTGCATCGCCGCCGTCGGCACGCAGGCCACGGTGACCTGGCCGGCGCCGCGCTTCGCCATGTCGCGCAGCCCGGCCAGCGAATTTTCCAGCTCCTCGATCAGCCGCCGCGCCTGCGGCAGGAAGTCGCGCCCGACGGCCGTCAGGCGCACCTTGCGCGTGGTGCGGTCGAGAAGGCGCACACCGAGTTCCTCCTCCAGCCGGCTGATCCGTCGTGACAGCGCCGACTGCGACAGATGCAGCGCCGTCGCCGCCTGGTGGAAGCTGCCGAGTTCCGCAATGCGGGCAAACGCCTGCAAACCGTGGGTATCAATATTCATAAAGGTTGCTCACCGACTTTCGATCGCCTGATTAATGTAAAAACGCGAACAATTGTTGCAATAATCTCATTTTACTCAAGAGTGTGAGGGAAGGATAATTGCGCATTGTTTCAAACCTGCACACCGAAAGGCCTCAAAAATGTCCGAATTTGATGTAATCGTCGTCGGCAAGGGCAATGCCGCCATGTGCGCCGCCCTGTCGGCCCATGACCAGGGAGCCAAAGTCGCCATCCTCGAAGCCGCGTCAGAAGACGAAGGCGGCGGCAACAGCCGTTTCGCCGGTGGCGTGATGCGCTTCGCCTATGAAACCGTGGAAGATCTGCTGAAGATCACGGACATCACCGAACAGGAAATCGCCGAGACCGATTTCGGCACCAACACCCGCGAGGAATTCCTCGACAAGATCCACCAGCTCACCGCCTACCGCACCGATCCCGACCTGTCGGAATATCTGGTCAACGAGAGCCTGCCGACGATGATCTGGCTGCGCGAAAAGGGCGTGAAATTCGTGCCGAACTGGGGTCGCCAGTCAGCAGTGGTCGACGGCAAGCGCAAATTCTTCGGCAACATGCCGATCGAAGCCCACGGCGGCGGCGCAGGACTCGTCGAATATCTGAACAAGGCGGTCAAAAAAGCCGGTATCCCGGTGCATTTCGAAACCCGCGCAATCAAGCTGCTCTATGACGGCGCCACGGTCAGCGGCGTACAGGTGCGGCAGAAAGGCAAGTCCTTCGAAATGAAAGCCAAGGCGGTTGTTCTGGCCTGCGGCGGCTTCGAAGCCAATCCCGAAATGCGCGCACGTTACCTCGGCCCGGGCTGGGAACTGGCGAAGGTGCGCGGAACGCGCTTCAACGTCGGCGACGGCCTGAAGATGGCTCTCGACATCGGCGCCGCGCCCTACGGTAACTGGTCAGGCTGCCACGCCACCGGCTGGGACCGTTACGCCCCGGAATTCGGCGACGTCAGCGTCGGCGACCAGTTCCAGAAACACAGCTACATCTTCGGCCTGCTGATCAACTCGGAAGGCAAACGTTTCGTCGATGAAGGTTATGACTTCCACTCCTTCACCTACGCCAAGTACGGCGGCGAAGTACTGAAGCAGCCGGGCCAGTTTGCGTGGCAGGTGTTCGACTCCAAGGTCACCAAGCTGCTGCGTTCGGAATACCGCATCAAATACATGACCAAGGTCAGCGCCAACACGCTGGAAGAGCTCGCGACCAAGCTGGAAGGCGTCAATCCCGAACAGTTCCTGAAGACGGTGAACGAGTACAACGCCGCAGTGCAAAAGGATGTGCCGTTCAACCACGTGATCAAGGACGGCAAGGGTACGGTCGGCATCGAGCCGCCGAAATCGAACTGGGCACAGGCACTCGACGCCCCGCCCTACGACGCCTACGCCACCACCTGCGGGATCACCTTTACCTTCGGTGGTCTGCGTGTCGACAAGGAATCCGGTCAGGTCGTGGATTCGAATCAGTTGCCGATCCCCGGTCTCTTTTGCGCCGGTGAAATGGTCGGCGGCCTGTTCTACTTCAACTACCCGAGCGGCACCGGTCTGGTGTCGGGCGCCGTGTTCGGCAAACTTGCGGGCACCTCCGCGGGCAAAGCCGCCACACAGGGATAAACGCCATGTCCTCAAACAA
>JBILYA010000151.1:0-5704 GCA_044378065.1 Burkholderiales bacterium
CGTCATACAAATCGCAGTCGATTCCGAGTGATGCACCCGGCACACGGGCACCCATTTCTTCAGCAAACACGCGATAACGCAGGCGCTGCGCTTCCAGCACTTCTGCAGAACTGCGCGCAAACGAAACCGCCAGTGTCGCACCGGCGCTGGCGCGGTCTTCCGCGACTTCAATGGTTTGGTCGAGCATCAGGCCTCTCCGTCGTTTTATTGGACGGATTCGAGGCTATAGCCGGAGAATGACAGTGCCGTTAAGAACCGGTTAAAAATCGGTTACAGAGGAAACGACCCAGAGGCAAATCCTCAGTGAGTGACGCGGGAAGTGCGGCCGTCGGAAAGGATGCGCACGCGCTCACCGGCCTTGAAAACCTCGTCGGCCTCCTGAACGATGGCAACCAAGGCGCCGCTGTCGAGTTTGACAGTGACTTCAACACCATTGCGCCGGGTTGTCCCCTGCTCGATGGCCTGACCGGCGACACCGCCGGCCACCGCACCCAGCACCGCGGCAATATCGGACCCGCGACCGCCGCCGACCGTGCTGCCTGCGATTCCGCCGACCACCGCACCTGCTGCCGGACCGACAATGCTGCGGGTTCCTTCGATCTGCACCGGGCGCACGCTTTCCACGACACCCATGCGCACATTCTGTTCGCGCCGCACTTCGTCACGGGTATAGGAACCGCCACCGAGTCCTTCCGCACAACCGGCGAGAACTGCCAAGGCCAGCAGCGCTGCCGCAATCCGATTCTGTTTATTCATGTCCGTCTCTCCCGTCACCACAGTTTCATGTTAAACGCCCGGTGGAAGCGGTCGGCAATCTCGTCCCGCCCGATCCGGTGATTCTGGCCGCCGCGGAACGCGATCTTGAGCGACCCCATCAGTGACGCCAGGCGTCCGGTCATTTCCCAGTCCGCCCCGCTGGCCAGACCGTACAGCAAGCCGCCGCGGAACGCGTCGCCACAACCGGTGGGATCGAGAACCGCATCAGGATTAACGCTCGGGATCTCGATCTGTTTACCGCCGGTATGCACAACGGCACCCTTCGCTCCCATTGTGACCACAATTGCCTTGACGAGTTTCGCCAGGGCATCGAGTTTCTTGCCCGTGCGCTCCTGCAGCATCTGCGCCTCATAGTCATTGACCGTGACATAGTCGGCAAGACGCACGAATTCCTCGAGTTCCTGTCCGCCGAACATCGGCAGTCCCTGACCCGGGTCGAAAATGAATGGAATCCCGGCATCGTGAAACTCGCGTGCATGCTGGATCATGCCATCGCGGCCGTCTGGTGCAACGATGCCCAATTTCACGCCCTTGGCATCACCAACATGGTTCTGGTGTGAGTAATTCATCGCACCCGGATGGAATGCGGTGATCTGATTGTCATCGAGATCGGTGGTAATAAAAGCCTGTGCAGTAAAACTTCCGGGAACCACTTGGATATGGTCCTGGGACAGGCCGAGCCGCTGCAGCCGTTCATCGTACGGCGCGAAGTCGTCGCCGACGGTGGCCATGATGCGTGCGTCCCCGCCGAGCATCTGCAGCGTGTAGGCAATGTTGCCGGCACAGCCGCCGAACTCGCGGCGCATGTCGGGTACAAGAAAAGCCACGTTGAGAATGTGCAGCTGGTCCGGAAGGATGTGATTTTTGAAACGGTCGTGGAACACCATGATGGTGTCGTAAGCCATCGAACCGCAGATCAGGGTAGACATCGATTGAAACCTTGGGGTGGGAAATGAGTCCGGATTATAACAACCCCCTGCTCTGCCACCCGGTCACTGTCGTACTGCCACTGTCGTACTGCGACGACGCCTTGGAATTCTCGCTCTGCCTGCCGCATAATCCGCTGAACCGGGGCAACTGCAGCGCTCCGCCATAAAACAACTTTCAGCGAGGAACAGCACCATGCTCCAGGAATTCAAACAATTCGCGATGCGCGGTAATGTCGTCGACATGGCTGTCGGCATCATCATCGGCGCTGCTTTCGGCAAGATCGTCGAGTCGCTGGTCAAGGATCTGATCATGCCGCCGATCGGCATGCTGCTGGGCAAAGTCGACTTTGCCAATCTGTTTGTCGTGCTGCGCGAAGGCAGCAACCCCGGCCCTTACCTCAGCGTCGACGCCGCACAAAAAGCCGGCGCAGTGACTTTCAACTATGGCGTGTTCATCAACACCTGCATCAGTTTCATCATCGTCGCCTTTGCAGTGTTCATGCTGATCCGTGCCATCAACCGGCTGAAGCAGAAAGAAGCTGAAGCACCCGCGACACCCGCACCGACGCCGGAAGACGTGCTGCTGCTGCGTGAAATCCGCGATTCGCTGAAGAAATAGCGGATGTCATCTTTCGGTGTCGCTGGTTGCGGCATCGAAAGAATTCCGTAGGCATTTGTTTTTATTGGATAATTTATCGAGCCGCCAGCTCAGTCGAACAAAACCAGCCCCCACACCACCGGCACGCCGATCAGCGCCAGCAGCACGGCAGAACTGCCAATATCCTTGGCGCGTTTGGCCAAGGCATGATTTTCCAGGGAAATGCGGTCGACTGCGGCCTCCACCGCGGAGTTCAGCAACTCCACGATCAGCACCAGCAACACAGAGAAAATCATCAGTGCTTTGCCGCCCCCGCTCGCCGGGGTAAAAAACACCGTGGGAATCAGCAGCATCGCCAGAAATACCTCCTGGCGAAAAGCATCTTCATGGCGGAAGGCCGCGCGCAATCCTTCCATCGAATAAAAGAACGCATTGCACACACGCCGGATTCCGGTCTTGCCCTTGTGCGGACTTTCCGCCGGCGGCGTTTCGTCGTTATCCATTAGCGGTGTCCATGGCAATGTCGGACACAGCTGATTCAGGATTCAGCATCGGCAATTTTCTGATAAGCCGCCGCATCCAGCAGTCCCTGCATTTCCGCTGCATCATCCGGCTTGAGGCGAAACATCCATGCCGCGTAGGGCTCCTCATTGACCTTCTCCGGCGTCTCGGACAACGCTTCGTTGATCGCAACCACTTCGCCGGAAACCGGCGAATAAATATCAGAGGCCGCCTTCACTGACTCGACCACGCCGCAGGCTTCGCCCTGCTTCAGTTTGCGTCCGATGGCAGGCGGATCAACAAAAACGACATCCCCCAGCTGCGCCTGCGCGTGATCGGTGATGCCGACGGATACCAGTCCGTCGCTTTCTTTTTGCGCCCACTGGTGCGTAGCGCTGTATCCCAGATGTTCCGGTGTGTTCATTGCTTCTCCATTCTCAATTTCATTCCGCCACCGGTCAGCGCAGCGGCGCCGCAAGCACCGCCAGACGAAAACCCGCCGCGCCCAAGTTGCCCGTTTCCAGCGCCAGTCTTACCGTCAATTCAGCGTTGGCGGCGATACCTGTACCGATTTCGCGTCCGGCGCCGAGATATTCCGCGGGGAGGAAAATCCGGCGCGCGAGGGTATGGTCGTTGACATTGGTCAGCACCAGATCCAGCGCCGGATAGCCGACGTCATGTCCGGCATGATTGCGCAGCGTTGCAGTCAGCTGGATGCGGTTGGGATTCGCGGGATCAATCACCTGCAGATCCGAAGCCTCGATCAGGATCGACTGCGGCCGCTGGGGCAGCGTCACCGCGCAACCGGCTTGCTCGCACAACCAACCCAGCCCCTGTTTGGCCAGCGGAAAACGTGCCGCCACTTCACTGCGGTAAAAAAATGTCGCCTGCGCCGCCAGCAGCAATCCCAGCAGCACGGCTGCCAACCGCAAACGGTGCTGCGGCAGAACGGAACTGGCCGCCGGTGCATGGGTAAACGGATTATCGGCATCCGGCGCCACCGCCGATTCCGCCAATTCAGGCGCAACTTGAGCGGGCGGTGATATCTCCACATCCGCAGCCGATTGTTCGGCAGATACTGACTGTTCTGCGCGTGGTTCAGGGAAAGGATCAAACCCCGGATCACTGACGGGCAATGCCTCCGGCGATGCCGCCGGCAATTCAGCTGCGGGCTCCGGCGCCATCGGAACCGGATCGGGCGTGATCTCGGGTTCGCTTGCAGATGCCGGCTCCATGACCGCCGGCTGTTCATGCACCACAGCAGTTGCCGCTTCAAGCGGTGCCGGCGCGGGTTCCGGTGCGAGTGCCGCCAGCGCATCAAAAACCTGCATGCAGCGGCCGCAACGTACCTGCCCGGCATGGGCCTGCAATTGCGCGTTAGTCACACGGAATACCGTCTGGCAATGCGCGCAGCGTGTGGTCAGGGACGAAGAAGTCATCAGATAGAGATAGGGCGGAATCCGGCCGGCAGAGCTTGCATGCGCCCAATGATACCCAAGGCAGCGTCGGTGTAGACGCTGCAGCGGCAAAAGTCGCGTCTAACGGCGGCGGCCGGTCAGCAGCACCCAGCCCTCATCGGTGGCGGCGCGCGTCATGCTGAAATCCGCCGCATAAGCTTCCAGCACCGCATCCGCCTGCTCGACAAGAATGCCCGAGAGGGCAATCTGCCCGCCGGGCCGGGTCAGCCGCGCCAGCAGCGGCGCGAGCACCGTCAGCGGATTGGCCAGAATATTGGCCACGACAATCTGCGCCGGGCCGGCAACATCCTGCTCCGCCGTAGCCCAGGTGATTTCAACGCTGTTCTGTTGCGCGTTCTGCTGCGCCGCCTGCACTGCCTGCGGATCGATGTCGATACCGCAGGCCCGCTGCGCGCCGAGTTTCATCGCGGCAATCGCCAGAATGCCGGAGCCGCAGCCGTAATCCAGCACGTCGGCATCGGGTGTGACGGTTTCGGTGAGCCAGCGAAGGCACAGTCGCGTGGTCGGATGCGCACCGGTGCCGAAGGCCACGCCCGGATCCAGCGCGATATTGATGGCTTCGGGATCCGGTGCGGTATGCCAGCTCGGCACGATCCACAGCCGCGGGGTGATCGGAATCGGATTGAACTGGCTCTGCGTCAGCCGTACCCAGTCGGCATCTTCAACGCGTTCGATGCGGAAAGCCTCTGTCGCGGCAAGTCCGGCCGCAGCCAGCGCTTCGGGCACCAATTCATAAAGATCGGCATCAATCGCAAACAACGCACCCACGCGATTGCTGCGCCAGCCGGACGCCGGCGCCTCGCCGGGTTCGGCGAAGATGGGCCGCTCGTCGGCGGTTCCGGCAGCGGCATCCTGCACATCCACCGCCAGTGCACCGGCTTCCATCAGCGCATCGCTGAGTATTTCAACCGATTCCTCGGTCGTTTCGATGATCGCGCAAAGCCAGGGCATTGTTGCTCCGTTCCGGCCCCGCCGCTATTCCGCGCGGGTCAGCTTGGCAAGGCGTTCTTCGAGGTAATGGATGCTGGTGCCGCCACGGCGAAACGCCGTGTCGCTCATCAGTTCCTGGTGCAGCGGCAGATTGGTCTTGATGCCCTCGATGACGGTTTCCGACAGGGCGATATGCATCTTCGCAATCGCCTGTTCGCGCGTGTCGCCGTAGGTGATGATCTTGCCGAGCAGCGAATCGTAATTCGGCGGCACGAAATAACCGCTGTACGCATGCGAATCGACGCGCACGCCCGGTCCACCTGGCATGTGCAGAGAAGTGATGCGGCCCGGAGAGGGCGTGAATTTGTGCGGGTCTTCGGCATTGATGCGGCATTCAATGGCGTGGCCCTTGATGACCACGTCCTTCTGCCGGATCAGCATTTTTTCACCGGCGGCAATGCGGATCTGCATTTGCACCAGGTCCAGCCCGG
>JBILYA010000004.1:0-21242 GCA_044378065.1 Burkholderiales bacterium
CGTCGAGGCCCGGCGACGACCGATACCTGCTAATTGCCTGATTTTTAAGCACTATTACTTAATGCGCTACTTTCAGTACGCGTAATATCCCTTTGTTTTTATTGGTTTATTTCCGCACGAAAAAACGCTTCGTACCGGCCTCAACAAGTGCGCGTAAGTCGTTGTCGTAAAAAAGGAATTTGGCAAATCGACACTTGACCTTGCTGCCTCGCTTATTTATAGTGGGGCGAAGTGGTAAAAAGTGGGAGAAAAGCCGCCGGAAGGGTCCGGCAGTGCTCTTTTCCCGCCTTGCAAGGGGGCGCGAGTGTTCCGCGGGGTCGCACAACTTAATCTCGACAGCAAAAGCAGGCTTGCCGTACCGGCACGCCATCGCGACACGCTGCTCGAGCGTTGCGCGGGACATCTCGTCATCACCGCGGATGCGGATCGCTGCCTGCTGATTTATCCGCTCCCCGACTGGGAACTCATCCAGCAAAAACTCGAAGGCCTGTCGAATCTCGATCCGCGCGTGCGCGAACTGCAGCGGCGCCTGATCGGTTTTGCCGTCGACGTCGACATGGACGGCGCGGGCCGCGTGCTGATCACGCCGGAGCTGCGCCGTTATGCGCAACTCGAAAAAAACGTGGTGCTGGTCGGCCAGGGAAAAAAATTCGAACTGTGGAATGACGAGCGCTGGACGCAGCTCATCGACAACGCCGGCGGTTTCGGCGCCGGTGGGTTGCCGACGGAGCTGGAGGATTTCTCCTTGTGACCAGCAGCGCGCATGTCGCGGTGCTCGCGCAGGAAGCCATAGAGGCATTGAACATCCGGTCCGACGGCATTTATGTCGATTGCACGTACGGGCGCGGCGGACACAGCCGTTTGATACTGGAAAAGCTGGGCGCAGGCGGACGGTTGATCGCGCTGGATCGCGATCCTGAGGCGGTTCAGGCGGGGCAGGCGTTGCGTGATCCGCGCTTTGTGATCGTGCGCAGTCCGTTCAGCCGGGTGCGCGAGGTACTGCAGGAGCTGGATGTGGCGGGGGTGGACGGGATGCTGCTCGACATCGGAGTGTCGTCACCGCAGATCGATGACGCGCGCCGCGGTTTCAGTTTCCGCAGCGATGCGCCGCTCGACATGCGCATGGATCCGCAGCACGGGCTCAGCGCCGCTGAATGGCTGGCAACAGCGGAAGAATCGGAAATCAGGGAGGTCATCAGGAACCATGGCGAAGAACGGTTTGCTAAACAGATTGCAGCAGCGATTGTTGAGGCTCGGACGCGGGGACCTGTTGACACCACACGAAAACTTGCCGCGCTCGTGGCAGATGCCGTTCCCACGCGCGAGCCACGCCAGGATCCGGCGACGCGCACGTTTCAAGCTTTACGGATTCACGTCAATCAGGAGCTTGAGGAGCTTTCGGTAGTGCTTCCTCAGTGCGTAGCCCTGCTCGGGGCGGGCGGACGGCTGGTGGTGATCAGTTTTCATTCGCTCGAAGACCGCATCGTCAAACGCTTCATGCGCACGCAGTCGCAGGCGGATGCGCTGCCGGCGCGTCTGCCGGTGCGTGCGCGTGATCTGCCGCAGCCGCGGATGCGGCTGATCGGACGTGCGGTGCGCGCCAGCGACGCCGAGACCGCTGCCAATCCAAGGGCGCGCAGCGCCGTGATGCGCGTGGCTGAGCGCACGGAGGCGCTGGCGGCATGACCGCACGCATTATTTTCCTTCTTCTCGCCGCACTGGTGTTTTGCGCCATGGCGGTGGTTGCATCCCAGCACAAGGCGCGCAAGCTTTACGTTGAACTGCAGAAAGAGCAGACCACCACCAAGCAGCTGGATGTCGAGTGGGGACAGCTGCAGCTGGAGCAGGGCACCTGGTCGACGCATGCCCGTGTCGAACGCATTGCGACGCGTGAGCTGAACATGCGTCTGCCGGTGGCCGGCCGCATCGAAGTCGTCTCACCGCCGCGCGCGGAGGCGCGTCCGTGAAGCCTGCACTCAAACGCGATCCGGCGCCCAGCCTGCCGACCTGGCGGTCGAACCTGCTGCTGATTGTCATCGGCGCATGGTTCGTCGGCCTGACCGGTCGCGCGCTGTGGCTGCAGGCGCTGAACAATGACTTCCTGCAGCGCAAGGGCGAGTCGCGTTATTCGCGCGTGATCGAGATCGGTGCCAGCCGCGGCATGATCGTCGATCGTAACAACGAACCGCTGGCAATTTCGACGCCGGTGGAGTCGGTTGCGGCAAGCCCTGCAGATATTGAGGCGGAACCTGCGGATCTGCGCCGCCTCTCGCAGATGCTCGGCGTCACTGCTGAAGATCTGCGCGGGAAACTGGCTGATACCAAACGTGAATTCGTTTATCTGAAACGCCAGCTCCCGCCGGAACAGGCCGAGCACGTCGTGCAGTTGGGCATTCCCGGCGTGTTCCTGCAGCGCGAGCATCGCCGCTACTACCCGGCAGGTGATGTCATGGCGCATATCATCGGCTTTACCGGTGTCGACGAAAAAGGCCAGGAAGCCCTTGAGCTGGCCTACGAAGACCGGTTGGCCGGAAAACCCGGCAGCCGCCGTGTGATCCGTGACCGTCTCGGCCGCATTGTTGAAGACGTTGAAAGCATCCGCGCGCCGCAGAACGGTGAAAAACTCAAGCTGTCGATTGATGCGCGCATCCAGTATCTGGCGTTCCGCGAGCTGAAGGAAGCGGTGGCCCTGCACAAGGCCAAGGCCGGCGGCATTGTTGTTCTCGATGCGCAGAGCGGCGAAGTGCTGGCGATGGCCAACCTGCCGACCTACAACCCGAACAGCCGCGGCAAGGTCGATGCGCAGCGTACCCGCAACCGCGTCGTGACCGATCTTTTCGAACCCGGTTCGACGCTGAAGCCGTTCACCGCAGCGGCGGCGCTGGAGGCGGGGTTGTTCGATTTCAGTACAGTAATCCAGACCGCGCCGGGCAGCATGACCATCGGCAACCGCACCATTCATGACGCGCATCCGCAAGGCGCGCTCACAGTTGCGCAGGTGATTCAGAAATCCTCCAACGTCGGCACCGCGAAAATGGGCCTGACGATGCCCTCGGAAGTGCTGTGGAGCATGTTCAGTCGCGCCGGCTTCGGTACGCCGCCGCGCTCCGGTTTTCCGGGTGAAGTTTCCGGCCGCCTGCGTGCACACGGCACCTGGAAGCCGATCGAACAGGCGACGATGTCCTACGGTTACGGCATCTCGGTATCACTGATGCAGCTGGCGCGGGCCTATACGATTTTCGCCTCGGATGGCGTGCTGTATCCGGTGACGCTGCTAAAGCGCGACGGTCCGCCCGAAGGTACGCAGGTGGTTTCGGCAAAGACCGCGCAGGCGGTGCGCCGCATGCTGGAAATGGCCGCGCAGCCGGGCGGCACTGCGCCGGGTGCGCAGGTTGCGGGATTCACGGTGGCCGGCAAAACCGGCACCGCACACAAGCTTGAAGGCAAGGGATATGCCACGAACCGTTATGTGTCTTCGTTTGTCGGCATGGCGCCGGCTTCGAAGCCGCGCGTCATCATCGCGGTGATGATCGACGAGCCGTCGGCCGGCCAGCATTACGGCGGTGCGGTTGCCGCACCGGTATTCAGTCTGGTGGCGGCCGGCACGCTGCGTCTGCTGTCGGTGCCGCCCGATGCGCCGGGCAAGACCACGGTTCTGGCGCCGGAAGAAGTGCCGGTTGTGCGGGAGGACGTGTGATGGTCACGCGCGGACCCGACATGCAGGCAGTGCGTGCACTCGGCGTGCGGCGGATGACTGTCGACAGTCGTGCGGTACGACCGGGCGATACTTTCGTTGCCTATCCCGGGGAATCACGCGACGGACGCGATTACATTGCACAGGCAGTGCATAACGGCGCCGCGTCAGTGCTGTGGGACACCGACGGTTATGCGTGGAACCGCCGCATCAAGGTTCCGAACCTCGGTATTGCGCAATTGCGCAGTCAGGCCGGGGTGATTGCGAGCGAGATTTACGGCAAGCCCAGCGCCCGGTTATGGACCATCGGTATTACCGGTACCAACGGCAAGACTTCGTGCAGCCAGTGGATTGCGCAGGCCCTGACCCGAGTGCGGCGCAAGTGCGCGGTAATCGGCACGCTGGGCAGCGGGTTCACCGGACGTCTTGATGCCCAGGCCAATACCACGCCGGACACGGTTTCCTTGCACGCGCGCATGCGTTCGTTCGTACGTGCCGGCGCGCAGGCGGTTTGTATGGAAGCATCCTCGCACGGACTTGCGCAGGATCGTCTCGCCGGCGTCGAGTTTGATGTGGCGATGCTGACCAATCTGACGCGGGATCATCTCGATTATCACGGCACGATGCGGCGTTACAAGGCAGCCAAAGCGCGGCTGTTCCGCTGGCCGACGCTGAGTCATGCGGTCGTCAACATGGATGACGCATTCGGTTGCGAGCTGGCGCAGCACTGGAAGCACCGCCGCGCCGCGGTGCTCGGTTACGGTTTTGCCCGCCGCAGCGCGCGGTCGCGCGGTCCCTGCGTCGAAGGCCGCAATCTGCGCCTGGGACTCGACGGCATTTCATTTGACATCGCCTCGCCCTGGGGTCGCGCCACATTGGAGAGCCCGTTGATCGGCCGCTTCAATGCGACGAATCTGCTCGGCTCACTGGCCACGCTGCTTGCCAGCGATGTCGGCCTCGATCAGTCGGTGGCCGCCCTGCACAAGGCGACCCCGGTTCCGGGTCGTACCGAACGGTATGGCGGTGGACGTGCGCCGCTGGTGATCATTGATTATGCGCATACGCCGGACGCACTGGAAAAAGTTCTCGAAAGCCTGCGCGCAGCAGCCGGTGGCAAGGCGCGACTGTTGTGTGTGTTCGGATGCGGCGGCGATCGTGATCGCGGCAAACGGCCGCTGATGGGCGAAGTGGCCTCGCGCCATGCCGATCAGCTGATCCTCACCAGCGACAATCCGCGCAGCGAAGATCCCGCAGCGATCATCGCGCAGATCGCCAAAGGTGTGCGCGGCCGCCATGAGCAGATCATCGACAGGCGTCAGGCCATACAGAAGGCGCTGGCCGAAGCGCGGCGTGGCGACATCGTGCTGGTCGCCGGCAAAGGTCATGAGCAGTATCAGGAAATCAGCGGCGTGCGCCGGCGCTACAGCGATGCCGCTGTGGTGCGTGCTGTGCTGGCGGGGAGGGCGCAGTGATGTCCCTGGCCCAGGCCGCGACCGTGCTCGGCGGCGAATTGCGCGGCAGCGATGTCCGTTTTACCAACGTTTGCACTGACAGCCGCACGCTCAAATCGGGCGACCTGTTTGTCGCCTTGCGCGGTGAACGTTATGACGGTCATGATTTTGTGGCGAAAGCCGCAGCAGCCGGCGCTGTCGCCGCACTGATTGACCGTGCGCATGCGCAGGCCGTGACGATGCCTGTTGCAGTGGTTGAGGACACCACTGTCGCCTTGGGTGCCTTGGCTGCGCACTGGCGCCGGCAGTTCGTTATTCCGCTGGTTGCGGTGGCCGGATCCAACGGCAAGACGACGGTCAAGGAAATGATTGCCGCCTGCCTGCGTGCGCACTTCGGCGACGAGGCGGTGCTGGCGACGCGCGGCAACCTGAACAATCACATCGGCCTGCCGCTGACCGTGCTGACCCTGCGCGAGGCGCATCGGGTCGGTGTGGTGGAAGTCGGCATGAACCATCCCGGCGAAACGGCGGAGTTGGCAAAAATCGCCGCGCCGACGATTGCCGTGGTCAACAACGCCCAGCGCGAGCACCAGGAATTCATGCGTTCGGTCGCCGACGTTGCCGATGAACACGCCAGCCTGATCAAGGCTTTGCCTGATGACGGCGTAGCCGTCATCAACGCCGATGATGCGCATGCCGGCGTCTGGCGAGCGGCAGCGGGCCGGCGGCAGGTGCGCGATTTCAGTCTCGGTCAAAAAGCGGCGGTCAGCGCAGTTTGCGAACTGCGCGCTGCTTCCGCCCGTCTCGCTGTGAGTACGCCGGAAGGCGCCGCCGAGTTGGAGTTGCCGCTGGCAGGAGAACACAACGCACGCAATGCACTCGCAGCCATTGCCGCTGCAACGGCAGCCGGCGCCACGCTGGAGTCCTGCGTGCGCGCGCTGTCTGGTTTTGCTGCGGTCAAGGGCCGCCTGCAGATCAAGCGCAGCCGCCATGGCGCGCTGTTGATCGACGATACCTACAACGCCAATCCCGACTCGGTGCGCGCTGCCATCGACGTACTCGCGCACGCGCCGGGACGCAAGCTGCTGGTGCTCGGTGATATGGGTGAAGTCGGCGACCAAGGCAGTGATTTCCATATCGAGATCGGCGCTTATGCGCGGGATCGCGGCATAGACGCGCTATATGCGCTGGGTGAACTCGCGGCGCATACCGTGCGCGCGTTCGGCGAAGGCGGGCGGCATTACGCGGCCATTGAGGCGTTGCTGGTGGATGTCGGTGCAGCGCTGGGTCCGCAGACTGCGGTGCTGGTAAAGGGATCACGCTTCATGCAGATGGAGCGTGTGGTGCGCAGTTTCGAAGATTCAACGGCGGAGGCCTAGGCGATGCTGCTCGAACTCGCGCAATGGATGGAGCAGTATGTCCGCGCCTTCAATGTGTTCAGCTATCTCACGCTGCGCGCGGTGCTGGCCTGCCTGACTTCGCTGCTGATCTCCTTCATGGTCGGCCCCATGCTGATCCGCAAGCTGACCGCCTACAAGATCGGGCAGGCGGTGCGTGATGACGGTCCGCAGACCCATCTGGTCAAGGCCGGAACTCCGACCATGGGCGGGGCGTTGATTCTGGTGGCGATCATTGTCACCACGCTGCTGTGGGCTGACCTGCAGAATCGTTTTGTCTGGGTCGTGCTGACTGTCACCGTGGGTTTCGGCGCCATCGGATGGGTGGACGACTACCGCAAGGTCGTGCACCGTAATCCGAAAGGGCTGTCGGCAAAAACGAAATTTTTCTGGCAGTCGGTGATCGGACTCGGTGCGGCGATTTTCCTGGCGTACTCCACCACTCTGCCGGCGCAGACGGCGTTCATCGTTCCCTTTTTCAAGCAGGTGGCTTATCCGCTGGGTGCGATCGGTTTTGTGGTGATGACTTATTGCGTCATCGTCGGCACCAGCAATGCGGTGAATTTGACCGACGGCCTCGACGGTCTCGCGATCATGCCCACGGTGATGGTCGGCAGCGCGCTCGGCGTGTTTGCCTACGTTGCCGGGAATGCGGTATTCGCCAAATACCTGGTGTTCCCCTACATCCCGGGCGCCGGCGAACTGACGGTGATCTGCGGCGCGCTGGCCGGTGCCGGTCTCGCCTTCCTCTGGTTCAACGCCTATCCCGCTGAAGTGTTCATGGGCGATGTCGGCGCACTGGCACTGGGGGCAGCGCTGGGTACCATCGCGGTGATCGTCAGGCAGGAAATCGTGTTGTTCATTATGGGCGGCGTGTTCGTTGTCGAAACGCTGTCGGTGATGCTGCAGGTGGCGTCGTTCAAGCTGACCGGTAAACGCATATTCCGGATGGCGCCACTGCACCACCATTACGAACTGAAGGGCTGGAAAGAGAATCAGGTCGTCGTGCGTTTCTGGATCATCACGATGATGCTGGTACTGGTCGGGCTCTCGACATTGAAGCTGCGATGAAATGCATCAGCAAATCCGCACATCAGCAATCGCGTCGCGCCCCCGGGGCGCCGGCGGCATTGCGCATGGTTGCGGCATTGACACTGATGAACATGCTGATGGAGGGGGCACGCTGATGCTGGTCCTCGACGGCGCACGCATCGTGGTGGTCGGTCTGGGTGATACCGGGCTGTCGCTCGCGCGCTGGCTGCAACGCCGGGGCGCTCGCGTCAGCGTGACCGATACCCGCGGAACGCCACCCGGGGCGGCGGCTCTGCAGCGCGAATTTCCGGATATGGAGCTGTCACTGGGCGTTGATCCGGATGCGGCGATTGCCGGTGCCGATGCGATTGCGGTGAGTCCTGGCGTGGACCGTCGCAGCGGCGCGATCGCGCAGGCCGCGCAGCGCGGCGTGGCGGTGGTCGGTGATGTCGAATTGTTTGCACAGGCGCTGGCTCGACGCGAAGATGCGCCGCCGGTAATTGCGATCACCGGTTCCAACGGCAAAAGCACGGTGACGGCGATGGCTGGAGAGATCTGCAAGGCCGGCGGACTGAATCCGGTGGTGGCCGGCAATATCGGACTGCCGGTTCTGGACGCGCTGACCGCCATTGAAGAAGGCGCGGCCATGCCCGGCGCGTTTGTGCTGGAACTGTCGAGCTTCCAACTGGAGAGCACGATTTCACTGCGGCCGCGCGCGGCGACGGTGTTGAATATTTCCGAAGACCATCTCGACCGTTATGACGGTCTGCAGGACTACGCAGCGGCCAAGGCGCGGATTTTTGCCGGTGATGGCGTACAGGTCCTTAACCGTGAAGACCTGCGCAGCGCGGGGATGAAGCGAGCCGATCATTCCGTAGTGACGTTCGGGCTTGATCAACCGCGCGCTGATGAAGATTGGGGTTTGTCCGGCGTTGA
Source organism: Burkholderiales bacterium (assembly GCA_044378065.1). GTDB lineage: Bacteria > Pseudomonadota > Gammaproteobacteria > Burkholderiales > SG8-41. The sequence continues at coordinate 8,511 of JBILYA010000004.1, forward strand.
TGCCGCAGCGTTGCTGCGAAGGGGTTCGCAGGACATCGCGCCGGTATCGGTGTTGAAGGTGGCCGGCTTGCACAACGCCGCGAATGCGCTGGCGGCCGGCGCGCTGTGCCGTGCACTCGGTGTGGATGATGCGGCCATCGTTGAAGGCTGGCAGCAATTTCAGGGCTTGCCGCACCGCGTAAAGAATATCAATAAAATCAATAACATAATATTTTACGACGATTCCAAGGGCACCAATGTTGGCGCCACGGTTGCTGCACTGACGGGCATGCGCGATCCGGTGGTGCTGATCGCCGGCGGTGACGGCAAGGGACAGGACTTTGCGCCCCTCGCAGCCGCCGCGCGAGGGCGTGCCCGCGCCATCGTGCTGATCGGCCGCGATGCGCCGCTGATCGCTGCTGCCATCGGCGATGCGGTACCGCTGCTCAATGCAGCGGACATGATGCAGGCGGTTGAAATGGCGTTCAACGCGGCGCATACCGGCGATGCCGTGCTGCTGTCGCCGGCCTGCGCCAGCTACGACATGTTCCGCAATTACGTGCATCGCGCTGAGGTGTATGCCGAAGCCGTTGCCTCGCTGCAGCGGAGGTGCGCGTGAGCCAGTATTTCGCCACGATGAACCAGCGCAGCGCCGGTGAGGAATACGATCACAGCGTGATCTGGGTGACGATACTGCTGCTGGCACTGGGGCTGGTTATGGTCTATTCAGCGTCAATCGCCATCTCCGAAGCCAGCCGCGCGACCGGCAACAATACGATGCATTACCTGATCCGCCATGCGATGTTTGTGTTGATCAGTCTGTTTGCGGCTGCCATGGTGTTCCAGGTGCCGGTTCGCGTCTGGCAGCAGGCCGCACCCTTCCTGTTCCTGGGCGGACTGGGCCTGCTGGCATTAGTACTGGTGCCGGGAATCGGCCGCGAGGTCAACGGCAGCCGGCGCTGGCTGTCGTTATTCGTGATCAATCTGCAGCCGTCGGAACTGATGAAAATCGCCGCCGTTCTCTACGCGGCTGACTACACCGTGCGCAAGGCGGCATTCATGCACAGCCTGCGCAAGGGCTTCATGCCGATGTTCGGCGTGATGCTACTCACCGGAGGCCTGCTGCTTCGCGAACCCGACTTCGGCGCTTTCGCGGTGATTACCGTTATCGCCATGGGCATCCTGTTCCTCGGCGGGATGAACTGGCGGTTGTTCGCCGGGCTGATCGTGATGCTGGTCATCGGCTTTCTGCTGCTGATCTGGACCAGCCCTTACCGCATGCAGCGGGTGATCGGCTTCATGGATCCCTGGGCTGATCCTTACGGCAAGGGTTACCAGCTGTCGCATGCGCTGATCGCCTTCGGGCGCGGCGAATGGTTCGGCGTCGGACTCGGCGCCAGTGTCGAAAAACTGTTTTATCTGCCCGAGGCGCATACCGATTTCCTGCTTGCGGTGATTGCCGAGGAACTCGGATTTGTCGGCGTGCTGACCATCGTGCTGCTGTTCTCGTGGCTGGTGTGGCGGGCGTTTGCCATCGGCCGCCGCGCCACCGAACTCGAGCGGCCGTTTGCTGCGCTGGTAGCGCAGGGCATCGGTTTGTGGATCGGCGTGCAGGCAATCATCAATATGGGCGTCAACATGGGTGTGCTGCCGACCAAGGGCCTCACGCTGCCGCTGCTGTCCTTCGGCGGGAGCGCGATTCTCGCCACCTGCTGCGCGCTGGCGATACTGCTTCGCGTCGACTGGGAAAACCGTCAGCTGAGCCGGGGGTTCACCGTATGAGCCAGACCCTGATGGTCATGGCCGGCGGCACCGGCGGCCACATTTTCCCGGGACTCGATGTCGCCGACGTGATGCGCTCGCGCGGCTGGAACGTGGTGTGGCTCGGCGCCAAGGGCGGCATGGAAGAGCGGCTGGTGCCGCCGCGCGGATACACCGCGACATGGATCAGCTTCGGCGGTGTGCGCGGCAAGGGACTGCTGCGCAAACTGATCTTGCCCGCGGCGCTGCTCATTGCGTTCTGGCAGAGCGCCATGGCCATTTTCCGCCACCGTCCCGATGTCGTGCTCGGGATGGGTGGCTACGCAGCGTTTCCCGGCGGCATGATGGCCGCACTGTTCGGCAAGCCGCTGGTCATTCATGAACAGAATGCCGTACCGGGACTGGCGAACCGTGTGCTCGCCGGTGTCGCTGACCGAGTGCTGTCGGCCTTTCCGGATGCGTTTGAGGGACGGGTCGATGTGATCTGGTCCGGCAATCCGATCCGCGCCGAAATCGTCAACCTGGCGCCGCCCGAAGCGCGCTTTGCCAACCGCAGCGGTCCGCTCCGCCTGCTGATCGTCGGCGGCAGTCTCGGCGCCCGGGGACTGAATGAAATCGTGCCGCAGGCGCTGGCGTTGCTGCCGGCCGCAGAGCGTCCGATGGTCGTGCATCAGGCCGGCGCTGCGCATGCCGATACGGTCAGACAATATTACCGGCAGGCCGGCGTCGATGCGGAAGTGCTGGCCTTCGTCGAAGACATGGCCGCGCGTTACGGTGCCGCTGACCTGATCATCTGCCGTGCCGGCGCGACAACAGTCACTGAACTGGCGGTTGCCGGTGTCGGCAGCATCCTCGTGCCCTTCCCGCATGCGGTGGACGATCACCAGACGCGCAATGCGCGCTATCTGGCCGACCGCGGCGCCGCGCTGCTGATGCCGCAGCCGACGCTGACCCCGCAGTTGCTGGCCGATGCGCTGCGTGGCATGAACCGTGCGAAGCTGCTCGAAATGGCGCGTGCCGCACGTGGCGTCGGCAAGCCGGATGCGGCGCAGAAAGTGGCGGACATCTGCATGGAGCTCGCGCCGTCATGAGGCCGAATCTATGAGACATAAGGTGCGCAACGTGCATTTCGTCGGTATCGGCGGCGCCGGCATGAGCGGCATTGCCGAAGTATTGCTCAATCTCGGTTATTCGGTCAGCGGTTCCGATCTGAGTGAGGGCGCCGTGACGCGCCGTCTCGCCGGTCTCGGCGCCAAGGTGCGTATCGGTCATGTCGCCGAGAATGTCAGTGACGCCGATGTAGTGGTGATTTCCAGCGCAGTGAAGGCAGACAACCCTGAAGTCATTGCGGCGCGGGGCCGTCTGGTTCCGGTGGTGCCGCGTGCGCTGATGCTCGCCGAGCTGATGCGACTCAAGCAGGGTATCGCGGTGGCCGGCACCCACGGAAAGACCACGACTACCAGTCTCGTGGCCAGCGTACTTGCCGAAGGCGGGCTGGACCCGACCTTTGTCATCGGCGGCCGGCTGGAGAGCGCGGGCGCCAATGCGCGCCTTGGCGGCGGGGAATTCATCGTTGCCGAAGCCGACGAATCCGATGCGTCTTTCCTGCACCTGCAGCCGGTGATTTCGGTGGTCACCAACATCGACGCCGATCACATGGAAACCTACGACCATTCGCTCGATAAGCTGAAGCAGGCGTTTGTCGATTTCATCGAGCGCTTGCCGTTTTATGGTGTGGTTGTGCTGTGCAACGACGATGTCAACGTGCGCTCGATCATGCCGCGCCTGACCAAGACCGTGGTGACTTACGGATTGATGGAAGGCTCGCAGATCCGCGCCAATGCAGTGAGTGCGGCGGCCGGACAGATGCGGTTCCGGGTGCAGCGCAAAAACGGACGACGCCTGCCTGACCTCGACATCACACTCAATCTGGCCGGCGTGCACAACGTGCTCAATGCGCTGGCGGCGATCGCGATCGGCATGGAAGTCGGTGTGCCTGATGAAAAAATCGTTCGTGCGCTCGGCGAGTTCAAGGGCGTGGGCCGGCGCTTCCAGCGTTTTGGCGCGGTGCCGCTGTCTGCAGGCGGCAGTTTCGAATTGATCGATGACTACGGCCATCACCCGGTCGAGATGGCGGCAACCATCGCGGCGGCGCGCGGCGCCTTTCCGGGCAGGCGTCTGGTGCTGGCCTTCCAGCCGCACCGCTACACGCGGACGCGCGATTGCTTTGAGGATTTTGCACGCGTGCTGTCCAGCGTCGATGCCTTGCTGCTGACCGAGGTGTATGCGGCCGGCGAGTCGCCCATCGTCGCGGCCGACGGTCGTGCGCTGGCGCGGGCCGTGCGCGTGCTGGGCAAGGTCGAGCCGGTGTTTGTTGAACAGGTGGCGGAACTGCCGGATGCGATCCGCAGCGCGGTGCGCGACGGCGACGTGGTGCTGGCCATGGGCGCAGGATCCATTGGCGCCGTCGCCGGCAGGCTGGTGCAGGGCTGACATGAACATGAGCGAACAACAACAACTTTCGGTAAACGGACTGCGCGGGGAACTGCGCAGCGACGAGCCGATGGCGCGCCATGTCAGCTGGCGCGCCGGCGGTCGTGTGCGCTGCGCTTACACGCCGGCCGATCTGAATGACATGGCGCTGTTCCTGCGCGGATTGCCGGACGGTGAACAGGTGCATGTCGTCGGTCTCGGCAGCAATCTGCTGGTGCGCGACGGCGGGCTCGACGGTACCGTGATCTTCACGCACTGGGCCCTGCGCGGGCTGCAAGTCCTGCGCAGCGACAAAACCGGCGGCGAAATCCGTGCGCAGGCCGGTGTGGCCTGCCCGAAAGTGGCGCGCACTGCAGCGATCAACAATCTCGCCGGCGCCGAATTTCTCGCCGGCATTCCCGGCACCATCGGCGGCGCGCTGGCGATGAACGCCGGTTGTTACGGCGGGGAAACCTGGAATCTGGTGGCGCAGGTCGAGACCATCGACCGTGCCGGAAATCTGCATGTCCGCACGCCGCAGCACTACACCATCGGTTACCGCAGCGTGGCTCCGCGTTCCCATCAGATGTCCAGCATCAACGGCGATATCGCTTACGAAAGCGGCCAGGAGTGGTTTGTTGCGGCGACTTTCAGGATGTCCGATGGAGACGGAGAACTGTCCCGAGCCACCATCAAAAAACTGCTGGCACAACGCATTGCCGCGCAGCCGCTGGGCATGCCCAATGCAGGATCGGTATTCCGCAACCCGCCGGGTGATCATGCGGCGCGGTTGATCGAAGCTTGTGGTCTGAAGGGCCGTCGTATCGGCGGCGCTTCGATTTCGGCCAAACATTCCAATTTCATCGTCAACGACGGCGGTGCGAGTGCCGCCGACATCGAGGCGCTGATCGAGTTGGCGCAGAACACAGTGCAGCAGCAGTTCGGCGTACACCTGGAACGTGAAGTCCGCGTAGTCGGGGAGCGCTCATGAGCGGTTTCGGCAAAATCGCAGTGCTGTTCGGCGGCCGCAGTGCGGAGCGCGAAGTGTCGCTGATGAGCGGCAGCAATGTCCTGAAAGCGCTGCAGCAGGCCGGTCTGGATGCGCATGCCTTCGATCCGGCTGAACGTGAAATTTTCGAACTCAAGCGCGACGGTTTCGCCAGCGTGTTCATCGCCTTACACGGCCGGTACGGCGAAGACGGCACGGTGCAGGGCGCACTGGAGCTGATGGGCATCCCGTACACCGGCAGCGGCGTGATGGCGTCGGCGCTGGCTATGGACAAGGTACGCACGAAGATGGTGTGGAGCACGGCCGGCATTCCGACGCCGCGTTTCGAGGTGGTGGATGCCGGCAGCGACTGGGCGGGTGTGGCTAAACGCCTCGGGCTGCCGCTGATCATCAAACCGGCGCGCGAAGGTTCCACCATCGGACTGACCAAGGTCACCGCGGCCGCGCAATTGCCGGACGCTTATGCATTGGCGTCGCGGCACGACCCGTTTGTGATGGCGGAAGAATTCATTGCCGGTGAGGAACTGACCGCAGGCTTCCTTGGCGACCAGGCGCTGCCGCTGATTCGTATTGAAGCGCCGCAAGGTAATTACGACTATCAGAACAAGTATTTCAGCGACGAGACGAAATACCACTGCCCCTGCGGATTGCCCGAAGCCGAAGAATTGCGCATCCGTGCGATGGTGATGAAAAGCGCGCAGGCGCTGGGCTGCGCCGGCTGGGGTCGCGCCGACCTGATCCGCCGCGCCGACGGCAGCGTGCAGTTTCTGGAAATGAACACCTCGCCCGGCATGACTGGGCACAGTCTGGTGCCGATGGCGGCAAAACAGGCCGGACTGTCGTTCAACGATCTCGTGCTGCGCATTCTGGAGCTGGCCCATGTGGGATAAGCCCGCCGTGCTCAACCGCCTGTCCGACCTGCTGGTCGTACTGGCGCTGCTCGGCCTGCTTTACGGCGGCGCGGTGTGGATCGTGCGCTTGCCGGTATTTCCGATCACCGTGGTGCGTGTGGTGTCGCCGATGACACATGTCACGCCCGAGCAGGTGGAGAGCATCGTGCGCCGTGAAGTGCGCGGCAACTTTTTCACGCTGCAGCTGGCGTCGACGCGCACGGCCTTCGAGAAGCTGCCGTGGGTGCGCCGCGCCGATGTGCGCCGGCAATGGCCGGGCGCGCTGGAAGTAGTGCTCACCGAACATGTACCGCTGGCGCGCTGGGGCAAGTCGGGGCTGGTCAATGTGCACGGCGAAGTCTTCGAGGCAGCTTTTGACGGTGCGCTGCCGGTATTTAACGGGCCGGAAGGCGCAGCCAAGGAAATGACCATCCAGTACGAGCTGTTCCGGCGCAGCCTTGCGGTCATCGGCAAAACACCCGGTGAGCTCAATGTGTCGCCGCGCCGCGCCTGGCAGATCCGGCTCGACGACGGCATGACCGTGGATTTCGGACGCGAACATGTCGAGGAGCGCCTGAGCCGTTTTGTAACGACGTATCCGCGCACGATTGCCCGCATGACGAAGCCGGTGGACCGGGTCGATCTGCGTTATGCCAACGGATTTGCCGCGCGCGTGCCGGGATTGCCGGTGACAGAAACCAAACCGAAGCGCGGCGTTTAGGCGCCGGGAAAACAGGCCAGGGAAAAGACGGACTATGAGCAAAAACAGGGAAAACAAGAAACTGGTGGTGGGCCTGGATATCGGCACATCGAAAATCGTCGCGATCGTCGCCGAGATCAAGCCCGAGGGTGGCTTCGAGATCATCGGCATGGGCAGCCATCCGTCGCGCGGACTGAAAAAGGGCGTGGTGGTCAATATCGAGACCACGGTCAGTGCCATCCAGCGTGCGCTTGAGGAAGCCGAGCTGATGGCCGACTGCAAGATCCGCGAGGTCTATACCGGGATCGCCGGTAACCACATCAAGAGTTTCAACTCGCAGGGCATGGTCGCGATCAAGGACAAGGAAGTCGGACAGATGGACATCGATCGCGTGATCGAGACCGCGAAAGCCGTGCAGATTCCCAATGACCAGCAGATACTGCATGTGCTCAACCAGGAATTCATCATCGATGGTCAGGAAGATGTGCGCGAGCCGCTCGGCATGTCGGGGGTGCGGCTGGAGGTCAAGGTGCACATCGTCACCGGTGCAGTGTCGGCGGCGCAGAACATCATCAAGTGCGTGCGGCGCTGCGGACTGGAAGTCAACGACCTGATCCTGCAGCCGCTGGCGTCGTCGGTGGCGGTGCTGTCCGAAGATGAAAAAGACCTCGGCGTCTGCCTGGTCGACATCGGCGGCGGCACCACTGACATGGCGGTATTCACCAACGGCGCGATCCGTCATACCGCGGTGATTCCGATTGCCGGTGACCAGATCACCAATGACATCGCAATGGCGCTGCGCACACCGACCAAGGACGCGGAAGACATCAAGCAGCGTTTCGGTTGCGCGCTGTCGCAGCTGGCCGACCCGCAGGAGATGGTTGATGTGCCGGGTGTTGGCGACCGCAGCACCCGACAGCTTTCGCGCAAAACGCTGGCCGAGGTGATCGAGCCGCGTGTCGAGGAACTTTATTCGCTGGTGCAGGCGGAGCTGCGCCGCAGCGGTTACGAGGAATTGCTGTCGTCCGGCGTGGTGCTGACTGGCGGTTCGAGTTCGATGCAGGGCATGGTCGAACTCGGTGAGGAGATTTTCCACATGCCGGTGCGCATCGGCATGCCGCAGTACGCCGGCGGCCTGGCCGAAGTCGTGCGCAGCACGCGTTATGCGACCGGTGTCGGATTACTGATGGCCGGTGCCGACGAGCATCGCCAGCGCGATGTCGCGCGCATGCACGTCAGCAGCTTCCAGCAGGTCGTGGAGCGGATGAAAACATGGTTCACAGGGAATTTTTAGAAACGGTTGCGGTGACAGAAATTGCGGTTTGAGGGATTGATGTAACTAAGTATTTTTGTTTTTCGGTTGCGGGATTTTTCACTATTACTTTGCTTGCAGAAAAAGGAGATTCACATGATTGAACTGATTGATGCACAGGCGCAGGAAGCAGTAATCAAGGTGATCGGTGTCGGCGGTTGCGGCGGCAATGCGGTTGATCACATGATCGTCCAGGGCGTGCAGGGCGTGGAATTCATCTGCGCGAACACCGACGCTCAGGCGCTCAAGCGCAATCAGGCCAAGACCCAGATTCAACTGGGCACCGGCATCACCAAGGGGCTGGGCGCAGGCGCCAATCCCGAGATCGGCCGTCAGGCCGCGCTGGAGGATCGCGAGCGTATCGCCGAAATGATTTCCGGCGCCGACATGCTGTTCCTGACTGCTGGCATGGGTGGCGGCACCGGCACCGGCGCGGCGCCGGTGGTGGCGGAAATCGCCAAGGAACTCGGCATCCTGACCGTTGCTGTGGTGACCAAGCCATTCGCCTTCGAGGGCAAACGCCAGAAACTGGCGCAGGACGGTCTTGATGCGCTGGCACAGCATGTTGACTCGCTGATCGTGATCCCGAACGACAAGCTGATGCAGGTGCTCGGCAATTCGATCACCCTCGACGAGGCCTTCCGCGCCGCTAACGACGTGCTGCACGGCGCTGTTGCCGGCATCGCGGAAATCATCAGTTGCCCGGGCATGATCAACGTCGACTTTGCCGACGTGCGCACGGTGATGGGCGAGATGGGCATGGCGATGATGGGTTCGGCGAAAGCGGCCGGTACCGGCCGTGCCCGCGAGGCAGCTGAACAGGCCGTAGCCTGCCCGCTGCTCGAGGACATCAACATCTCCGACGCGCGCGGCGTGCTGGTCAATATCTCGGCCAGCAAGTCGACCTTCCAGTTGCAGGAAATGTATGACGTCATGGAAACCATCAAGGCGTTTGCAGCCGAATCGGCAACCGTCATTGTCGGCACCGTGTACGACGACAGCCTGGAGGACGGCCTGCGCGTGACCATCGTGGCCACGGGTCTGGGTAAGCCGCTGGCACGCCAGGCTTCAAAGCCGATGATCGTGGTTTCCCAGAAGACCGGCACTGACAACATGGCGATTTCGCCGGATGTTGACTACGGTGCGCTGGATCAGCCGGCGGTCATCCGTCGCCGTAACCGGGATGCGACGATTGAAGCGATGCGCCAGTCCGGAGTGGAAATGCTCGACATTCCGGCTTTCCTGCGCAAGCAGGCGGACTGACCGCGGGGCGGTTGAACGAAGCGGATGCGCGCCGGTCGAAGCAGGCCGGGCGCCGGTGTTGCGGTGCGGCATCGTGGTAAAATCCATGATCCCGCCGCAATTGGCGCGCCATATCGGGCGCAAACCGTATTCGCGGCAACCAGGATACAGCTGAACCGAACGTGATCAAGCAACGCACATTGAAGAACGTGATTCGCGCCACCGGCGTGGGTCTGCACACGGGCGAAAAGGTCCATCTGACCCTGCGCCCGGCACTGCCGGATACGGGTATCGTGTTCCGGCGGACGGATCTTGCGGAGCCGGTCGATATCAAGGCTGATCCGTATGCGGTGCATGACACGCGTCTGTCGTCCTGCCTGGAAAAAGACGGTGCACGGGTCCAGACGGTTGAACACTTGATGTCGGCACTGGCCGGCCTCGGCGTCGACAATGTCTGGATTGATGTCACGGCGCCGGAAGTGCCGATCATGGACGGCAGCGCGGGTCCGTTTGTGTTTCTGCTGCAGTCCGCCGGGATCGAAGAACAGGATGTCCCGAAAAAATTCATCCGTATTCTCAAGCCCGTCGAAGTGCGTGACGGCGACAAGTGGGTGCGTTTCGAACCCTACAACGGTTTCCGGCTGGAACTGGCGATCGACTATGCGCATCCGGTGTTTGATGTCAGTGCGCAGACGGTGGTCGTCGACTTCGCGTCGACCTCCTACGTCAAGGAAGTGGCTCGGGCGAGGACCTTCGGTTTCATGCAGGACGTTGAAAGCATGCGTTCGCAGGGTTTGGCGCTGGGCGGCAGCCTCGACAACGCCATCGTCATGGACGAGTACCGCGTCCTCAACAACGACGGCCTGCGTTACGACAACGAGTTCGTCAAACACAAGGTGCTGGACGCCATCGGCGACCTGTATCTGCTGGGGCATCCGCTGATCGGCGCCTTCAGCGGCCACAAATCCGGGCATGCGATGAACAATCGCCTGCTGCGCCATCTGCTGGAACAGCCGCAGGCCTGGGAATACGTCAGTTTCGACCGCGTCGAAGACGCGCCCGCCTTTCTCGCCTGGCAGCCCCAGGCCGCCTGAGGTCCGGGCGAACCGCCCTCACTGAACCATGTTGCTGCTTCGCCTGATCGGGTTGCTGGCGCTCATCACCATCGGTGTTTCGCTGGCGCTATATGCCTGGAATCGGGAGCCGCGTTACCTGCGGTTTGCCTGGCGGGTGTTTTTGGGTGCGATCGCTTTTGTGCTGGTGCTGATGGCTTTCTACGCTGCGGAGCGCCTGCTGCTGGTGGTCTGACCGGACGGGGGTTATGCCCCGTTCAGGCCCTCGCGCGCCGCCGCGCGGCGAAACGGGCCAGTGCCGCGCTCAGGCCGGGATCTTTGACGCGCTGCGACAATTTTTCAATATTATCAATAGAATCAATGCTTAGCGGCGTTTTTTCGGGCGCCGGTTTGGGCTGGTGCACGGGCTGGAAAACTTGAACTTGGATGTGAATTCCAGTAACCTCCGCCCTCTGTTTTTGCAGGTTCTTGAGCAGTCGGGGCGCCAGCTGGCGCAGTTTTGCCGCGACTGCACCGTTGTCTGCCGCTATCATCAGTATGCCGCCACGGTCTCCGACCACGCGGCTGGCCGGAATGAGTTCGGCAGGTGAGCAGACTTCATATAGCCGTTGCAGCGCAGCAATGCGTTGCAGGGTCCGATTGAGAGCCGATAAGCCCGTGGTGTTGCCGATCAGGGCGCTTAGTTTGCGGTTGGACATGGCGAAAAGGGGATGTTGACCATGAATATTATTCTGGTTTCCGAGAGACTGCCTAAGGCGCGGACCATTACTTTGGGTTGGCCGCACCTGATCGCGTCAGGCATGGCCATGTTCGGGCTGGTGATTCTGCTGGCCGGCGCGCTTAATTACGGCATTCTGCGCTTTGCTGCCGAGCTGAATATTCCCTATGTTCGTGACGTTCTGGTGTCGATCCAGCGCCAGCAACAGGAAAAAAACCAGTCTTATCTACAGGATAACCTGAATGCAATGGCGGTCCGCCTTGGTCAGATGCAGGCCCAGCTGCTGCGCCTGGAAACACTGGGCGAACGGCTGGCCAAACTTGCCGGATTCAAGCCGCAGGATCTGATGTTCAACGAGGTGCCCGGCCGCGGCGGCGCGCCTTCATCGATACCCAGCCAGAATCTGTCACTCGGCGATTTCACGCAGCAGATCGACCAGCTGACCCGTCAGTTGGAAGACCGCGGCGACAAACTGGGCCTGCTGGAATCGATGTATACGCAGGAAAGCGCGCGCAAGAAAATGATCCCGACCAAGCTGCCGGTTGAGGGCGGCTGGTATTCCTCGAACTTCGGCTGGCGCATCGATCCCTTCACCGGACAGCGTGCTTTTCATGAGGGCATCGACTTCATGGCGGAGGAGGGAACGCCGGTGTTTTCCGCGGCTGCGGGCGTGGTCGTCTACGCCGAGTTTCACCCTCAATATGGTAATATGATAGAGATTGATCACGGCAACGATCTGATCTCGCGTTACGCGCACGCATCGAAGAAATACGTGAAAGTCGGCGATGTGGTTTTGCGCGGAACCAGGATCGCCGATGTTGGCCGGACCGGTCGCGCGACAGGCTCACATCTGCACTTTGAAGTGCGCCAGCGCGGTGCCGCATTGAACCCCGCGCGGTTTCTGCAGTTGCCCGGCTGACCGGCTGAACCAAACGCAAGAATTGCAGGGGGTGGGGTTATCCCACCCCTTTTTTATTCGGGAAGTTCATGATTACCGGTTTATTCAAAAAAGTGTTCGGCAGCCGCAACGAACGGCTCCTCAAGCAGTATCGGCGCACCGTGCGGACGATCAATGCACTGGAGCCGCAGATCTCGGCCTTGTCCGACGATCAGCTTCGTGCCAAGACCGAGGAATTTCGCGAACGCATCCGCAAGGCGGTTGCTGCGCCTGAGTCGGCCACCGCCAGCGAAGAACAGGCCTCGGAAACCGAACGCCGTCGCCGCGACGCCCTCGACGAACTGCTGCCTGAAGCTTTTGCCGTGGTTCGTGAAGCCGGCAAACGCGTGATGGGCATGCGCCATTTCGACGTGCAGCTGGTCGGCGGCATTGCGCTCCATAACGGCAAGATTGCGGAAATGCGCACCGGCGAGGGCAAGACGCTGGTGGCGACGCTGCCGGCCTACCTGAATGCACTGGCCGGCAAGGGCGTGCACATCGTTACCGTCAACGACTATCTGGCGCAGCGTGACTCCGACTGGATGGGGCGTATCTACCGTTTCCTCGGTTTGACCGTGGGCGTCAACCTGTCGCAGATGGAGCACACACTCAAGCAGGAAGCCTACCGCGCCGACATCA
>JBILYA010000152.1:0-5675 GCA_044378065.1 Burkholderiales bacterium
CCTTTGGCGGCACGCTCATGCGCCGTGAAGAACCGCATATCTATGTGGCGAATTGGTTCTTCCTCGCTTTCATCATCACCGTGGCCATGCTGCATATCGGCAATAATATCTCGATCCCCGTCAGCCTTGGTTCATCCCATTCCTATTCCGCCACGCCTGGCGTGCAGGGGGCCATGATCCAATGGTGGTATGGCCATAATGCGGTTGGTTTCTTCCTGACCGCGGGCTTTCTTGGAATGATGTATTACTTCATTCCAAAGCAGGCGGATCGGCCGGTCTATTCCTACAGGCTTTCCATCATCCATTTCTGGACCTTGATCTTTTTGTATATCTGGGCGGGCCCGCACCATCTGCATTACACCGCGCTGCCCGATTGGGCGCAGTCAATCGGCATGATCTTCTCGCTGGTGCTGCTGGCGCCTTCGTGGGGCGGCATGATCAACGGCATCATGACTCTGTCCGGTGCCTGGCACAAACTGCGCACCGATCCGATCCTCAAGTTCCTCGTGGTTTCTCTGTCGTTCTACGGCATGTCGACCTTTGAAGGTCCGATGATGTCGATCAAGACGGTCAATGCGCTGTCGCATTACACGGATTGGACGGTCGGTCACGTGCACAGCGGCGCGCTGGGCTGGGTTGGCATGGTGTCGGTCGGCAGTCTCTACTACCTGATTCCGCGTCTGTTCGGACGCACGGAAATGCACAGCATGAAACTGGTAACACTGCACTTCTGGGTGGCGACCATCGGCATCGTGCTCTACATCGCGGCAATGTGGATTGCCGGTGTGATGCAGGGGCTGATGTGGCGCGCAGTGAATCCTGACGGCACCCTGACCTATGCATTTGTCGAATCGGTGAAGGCGACCTATCCGTACTACATGGTGCGTTTGCTCGGCGGCACCCTGTATTTCTCCGGAATGCTGATCATGGCCTACAACGTGTTCAAGACCGTGGCGGGGCAGAAACCTGCCGAGGCGGTTATCCCTGCGGTTTCCGGGGCGCACGCTTGACCATATAAGTATTTGAATATAAACGAATTTTAGAAATATCAGGAGAGTACATGGACACTTCGGGCCATGCGGTAATTGAAAAGAACATGGGGCTGATGATCGTGCTGATCATTGTGGCGATCAGCTTCGGCGGTCTCGTCGAAATCGTGCCGCTGTTCTTCCAGAAGTCGACGACAGAGCCGGTTGCGGGCCTCAAGCCGTATACGGCGCTGCAGCTTTCCGGGCGGGATGTCTATATCCGTGAAGGTTGCTACAACTGCCATTCGCAGATGATCCGTCCGTTCCGCGCGGAGACCGAGCGTTACGGTCATTACTCGGTAGCCGGTGAATTCGTCTACGACCATCCGTTCCAGTGGGGCAGCAAGCGCACCGGACCGGATCTGGCGCGTGTCGGCGGACGTTACTCAGATGACTGGCATCGTGTGCATCTGATGAACCCTCGCGATCTGGTCCCGGAATCGAATATGCCTGCCTATGCCTGGCTGGCAACGGCGCCGGTCGATGCTGACGGTGTTCCTGGGAAGATGAAGGCACTGCGAAAGGTCGGTGTTCCCTACACCGACGAAGATATTGCCAAGGCCAGCGAAGCGGTGAAAGGCAAAACCGAACTGGATGCGCTGATTGCGTACCTGCAGGGTATGGGTACCGCGCTGCGCAATGTGAGGTAAGAACATGGATATCAATCTTGTGCGTTCAATCATGACCGCGGTGATGTTCGCGGTGTTCATGGGTATCGTGCTATGGGCCTGGAGCAGCCGGCGCAAGTCGGATTTCGAAGCCGCGGCGAGACTGCCGCTGGACGATGATCAGGCGGAACAGGAAGTGGCGAGGAATAACGGAAGCAAGGGGAGAGCACAATAATGAGCGATTTTGTTCACGACGGCTGGAGTCTCTACATTGCCATCATTACGCTGGCCAGCCTGGTTGCCTGTGCTGTCCTGCTGAAGCTGATGTCGACGCGCAAATTGGCTCCGGGCGAGAAGCCGGGTACCACCGGACACATCTGGGACGAAGACTTGCAGGAATGGCATAACCCGCTGCCGAGCTGGTGGATGTGGCTGTTTTACATCACCATCGTGTTTGCGCTGGTCTACCTGATTCTTTATCCGGGTCTCGGTTCATACAAGGGTTATCTCGGATGGACTTCGACCGGGCAATACCAGGACGAACAGAAACAGGCTGCGGCGACCTACGGTCCGGTGATCGACAAGTATCTGAAACAGGATCCGGTCAAAGTTGCCGCAGATCCGGCGGCGCGTGAAATCGGTCAGCGGCTTTTCCTCAACTACTGTGCGCAGTGCCATGGTTCGGATGCCGGCGGTTCCCGGGGTTACCCGAACCTGCGTGATGGCGACTGGCTGTACGGCGGTTCGCCGGAGTCGGTCAAGACGACGATCATCGGTGGCCGAAACGGCGCGATGCCGCCAATGGGGGCTGCAGTGGGCGGTGCGGAAGAGGTTCGTGATGTTGCGCATTACGTGCTCTCGCTGTCCGGCCGCACGCATGACAGTCTGCGTGCCCAGCGCGGCCAGCCGAAGTTTGCCGCCATCTGCGCGGCCTGCCACGGCGCCGACGGCAAGGGAAACCAGCAGATCGGTGCGCCCAATCTGACCGATGACATCTGGCTGCATGGCGGCACCGAAGCCATCATTTCTGAAAGCATCGTCAAGGGGCGGATGAACCAGATGCCCGCGCACAAGGATTTCCTCGACGAAGGCAAGATTCATCTGCTGACCGCTTACGTTCTGGGTTTGTCCGGACAGGCTGCAAAATAAAATGCGGGCGCCGGACCGTATCGCCGAGCCGGCGCCGGCTGCGGATGAAATCGAGACCTCGCTTTACGAGGTCCGCAAGAAGATCTATGCGCGCGCAGTCAGCGGACTGTTTGCCCGCTGGCGGATCGCGCTGGTCATCATTACCCAGCTGGTCTTTTACTGTTCCCCCTGGCTGATCTGGAACGACCGCCAGGCGGTGCTGTTTGATCTCGTTTCACGCAAGTTCTTCATCTTCGGTCTGGTGTTCTGGCCGCAGGATTTCATTTTCCTGACGGCGCTGCTGATCATATCGGCCTATTCGCTGTTTCTGTTTACCGCGGTGGCGGGGCGGCTGTGGTGCGGTTATGCCTGTCCGCAGACGGTCTATACCGAAATGTTCATGTGGATCGAGCGCAAGATCGAGGGTGATCGCTTGCAGCGCATGCGTCTTGATCAATCTTCACTTGGGGCGCGCAAATTCGGCCTGAAGTTACTCAAGCACGGTATCTGGATTGCCGTCGCTTTGTGGACCGGCTTTACCTTTGTCGGTTATTTCTCGCCGATCAAGACGCTGGCCGCTTCTTTTTCACCCTGGTCTCTGGGTCCCTGGGAAACGTTCTGGATTTTCTTCTACGGTTTTGCCACCTATGGCAATGCCGGCTGGATGCGCGAGCAGGTTTGCAAATACATGTGCCCGTATGCGCGCTTCCAGAGCGTGATGTTCGATCCGGATACGCTGATCATCACCTATGATGCCAAGCGCGGCGATCCGCGCGGTGCCCGCAGCCGCAAAGTTGACTCCAGGGCGGCGGGTCTCGGCGACTGTGTTGACTGCAATATCTGCGTACAGGTCTGTCCGACCGGTATCGATATCCGCAACGGTCTGCAGTACGAGTGCATCGGTTGTGCGGCCTGTATCGACGGCTGTGATCAGGTGATGGACAAGATGGGTTACGCCCGCGGCCTGATCCGCTATTCGACTGAAAACGCCGTCAAGGGCAAATACCCGGACCAGGAAATCAAAAAACACGTGGTACGTCCGCGTGTGTTGATTTATACCGGATTGCTGGTATTGGTCATCATTGCCTTTTTCGGCGGCCTGTTTCTCCGCAGTCCGCTTAAGGTGGATGTCATCCGTGATCGCGGCGCCATGATGCGCGATGCCGGTGGCGGGCTGATTGAAAACGTCTACCGCTTGCAGTTTATCAATACCGACGAAGCGCCACACCGTTTCAGTGTCAATGTCAGCGGGCTTGGCGGAATGCAGGTGGTGATGCACCAGCCGGTAGAAGTGCCGCCAGCAACGACCCAGGTGTTTCCGGTGTCGGTCAAGCTGGATCCCGCCGGCATTGAGTCCGGCTCGCATGTTATCGTTTTTCATATCGTCGATCTGGATCGTGCGAGCGTCCGGGCCGATGAAAAATCGCGGTTCTTTGTCCGCTGAGGAGTGTGCTGTGCGAATGATGCAGACTGATGTGTTGCCCTGGTACCGTGAACCCTGGCCCTGGTTGCTGATGGCCGGTCCGGCCGCCGTTGTCGTTGCCGGTTTTGCGACGCTGTGGATCGCGATCTCCAGCAGCGACGGCCTGGTTGCCGATGATTATTACAAGCAGGGATTGGCCATCAACCAGACTTTGCAGCGCGAGGCGCTGGCCGTACAGAACGGCTATCACGCCACAGCGCAGTTTGCTGATGACGGACGACAGATCAAGCTGCGCCTTGAGGCGTCCCCGGGTGCAAGCCTTCCGGATACGCTGCAACTGCGCGTCGTGCACCCTACACGTGCCGGACGTGATGGTCTGGTCATGCTGCGCAAAACGGCGGACGGTTTGTACAGCGGGGTGGGCCCTGCGCTGACCGAAGGACGCTGGATGCTGATCCTGCAGGACCAGCAATCCACCTGGCGGCTGGATGGTGCGATGGTGGCGCCGCATACGGGGACCGTCACTCTGGCCCCGGCAAGTTCAAAATAGGAGAAACCCGATGGCCTGGAAACTTCTGTTTGGTTCCGATGTGGGCTTGTTCAGTCTTGTCACGATCGCAGTAGTCATTGTGATCGGGGCCGGCCTTTACCTGTTTGTTCGTCGCAAAATGGCCGAAGAAGAAGGGCAGCCCCGCGCCTGAAGCGCGCGGCCTGTCTGCACCGGGGAGGGGACCTGATGGGTAAAAGGCTGATGTGGATACTGTGGCCGTCGTTTATTGTCGGCGGCATTGCTGAAGGCGTGTTTTTCACGCTGATTGATCCCCAGGAGCTCTATCTGCTCGGGGAGCCCATCCACTGGTCCGCGACAGCGGTGTATTCGGTGGGTTTTTTCCTGTTCTGGGCGGTCGCTGCTGCTTCCAGCGCTTTTACCTGCTTCCTGCAGCGCACGGCAGGCGACGTTAACCGCCAGAACTGATCCCGGTTTTTCCGGGGGGTTGCGGTCCTCAGGAGCGGCAGCTGTGGTGGCTGACCAGTTCCCGCAGGTTGTCCAGACTCAGGATGCGCAGGTGTTTGTTCTGCACCGCGATCAGTCCCTGCGCCTGGAAGTGCGACAGCTTGCGGCTGACGGTTTCCAGTTTCAGACCCAGATAGCTGCCGATTTCCTCGCGCGTCATGCGCAGATGGAATTCCGTGGCTGAATAGCCGCGGGCGGAAAAACGCTGGGACAGGTTGAGCAGGAATGCGGCGAGACGCTCCTCGGCCCGCATGCTGCCCAGCAGCAGCATGACCCCGTAATCGCGTGCAATTTCCCGGCTCATGATGCGATGGAAGTGCTGCTGCAGCGAGGGAATATTGCGTGACAACCCTTCCAGATCCTTGAGCGGTATTTCACAGACTTCGCTGTCTTCCAGTGCTACCGCATCGCACAAATGCTGGTTGGTGCCAATGGCATCCAGCCCCATCAGGTCACCCATCATGTGAAAACCG
>JBILYA010000153.1:0-5668 GCA_044378065.1 Burkholderiales bacterium
AAGATATTGCCGGCAAGACCGTCGCACCCGACCGCGCGCTGATGACCGAGGCGGCGGAAATCGCGCTGATGGACGGCCTGGAGCAGATTGCACCGCGGGCTGAAAAACACTTTACCGCAGGCGAATTCCAGGAAGCGCTGCTGCTGCTGGCCAACATCAAGCCGGCGGTAGACCGTTTTTTCACTGAAGTCATGGTGATGGTGGATGACCCGGCAGTACGCAACAACCGTGCAGCCCTGCTGCTGCAGCTGGGTACGCTGATGAACCGCGTTGCCGATATTTCCAAGCTCGCTGCATGAAACTCGTCATCCTCGACCGCGACGGCGTCATCAACCACGACAGCGCGTCGTACATCAAAAGTCCGGATGAATGGAAACCCATTGCCGGCAGCCTCGAAGCCATTGCCCTGCTCAACCAGGCGGGCTACCGTGTGCTGGTCGCCACGAATCAGTCCGGCGTCGGCCGCGGACTGTTCGACATGGCGACGCTGAATGCGATTCACGACAAGATGCACCGCGCACTCGGCCTCGTCGGCGGCCATGTGGACGGGATTTTCTATTGTCCGCATTCCAACGATGCCGGTTGCACCTGCCGCAAGCCCCGTCCCGGTCTGCTCGACGAGATCTCCAAGCGTTTCGGCGTAAGCCTTGAAGGCGTGCCGTTTATCGGTGACTCGCTGCGCGACCTGCAGGCCGGCGCAGCAGTTGGCGCGCAGCCGGTGCTGGTACTGACCGGTAAAGGTAAAAAAACCCGCAAGGACGGCGATCTGCCCGAAGGCACCGTGATTCATGCCGATCTTGCCGAGGCTGTGCGCAGCCTGCTGCAATGATTCTGGTCGTCCTCCGTTCCAGCCTGTTCGCCGCATTCCAGCTCCTGCTTACCCCCGTTTTTGCCGTCATTGCACTGCTGACGTTCCCGCTGCCGGCGTTGATGCGCTACCGCATCATCACTGTCTGGACACGCTGGGTGATGTGGGCCTCTCGGGTGATCTGCGGCATCCGTTACCGGGTTATCGGCGCGGAAAATATCCCGAAAGACCCCTGCATCATCCTCGCCAAACATCAGTCGGCCTGGGAAACCATGGGCTTCCAGCTGATTTTTCCGCCGCAGGTGTGGGTACTGAAGAAGGAATTGCTGCGGGTACCGTTTTTCGGCTGGGGTCTGGCCATGTTGTCGCCGATTGCCATCGACCGCAGTTCGCGCCGTCAGGCGCTGCAGCAACTGGTTGAGCATGGCCAGCATCGTCTGGCCGCAGGTTTCTTCATCGTCATTTTCCCGGAAGGCACGCGGATCGCCCCCGGAAAGCGCGGTAAATACCGCGCCGGCGGCGCAAGGCTGGCCGTGCAGACGAACACTCCTGTGCTGCCGGTGGCCCACAACGCCGGCCTGTGCTGGGGCAAAAATGCATTCCTGAAATATCCCGGGCTCGTCACCGTCAGCATCGGACCGCCGATCCAGCCGGATGGCGACGCGGAAACGCTGGCGCGTCGTGTGGAAGACTGGATCGAGAATGAAATGCAACATCTCGATGCGCGCTGAACGGCAGACGACATCCCGATGAGCGCCCTTCAGCGGCAAAAAATCACAGTGGCCGCCGAAGAATGCATCGAACTGGGCGATCAACGCGTCAGTTACACCCTGCGCCGCAGTCCGCGACGCCGCTCCATTGCATTGTTGATCGACGAACGCGGCCTGCGTGTCGCCGCGCCGCTGGCGGCGCCGCAGCAGGCGATTGACAGCCTCCTGCGAGAACATGCGGCGTGGGTGTTGCGCAAAGTCGGCGACTGGCAACAGAAGCGGCCGCCGCCCCGAAGCTGGACTGCGGGTGAACAGATCATGTTCATCGGACAGTCCCTGTCGCTGGTGATGCAGTCCGGCATCGAAGCGCCGCAAATTGCCGGTGACTGTCTGCTGGTCGGACCACCGGCACTGGCGCCCAAGGCGGTCGAAACCCGGGTCAGAAACTGGCTGAAACGGCAGGCGCTGGATCTGTACACACAACGCTGCGCCGATTTCAGCATGCAGCTGGGCTTAGCGGCGCCGTCAGTGCGCCTGTCCAGCGCGAGAACGCGCTGGGGCAGTTGCCATTCCAGCGGACGCATCAGCATGAACTGGCGGCTCATCCAGGGCCCGCAGGCATGGATTGATTACGTGGCGGCGCATGAAGTGGCGCACCTGCGCCAGATGAACCACTCCGCGGCGTTCTGGCGCACGGTCGGCTCGCTTGTCGCCGATTACGCCGAGCGACGCGCCGCACTGCGTCGTGAATCGCAGCGTTACCTGCTGTTGTAAACCGGTCGCCGCAAGACGCTGTGCTAAACTTTTTGTCACTCTTATTGCAACTTCCTGCATCGAGCTCATCTTGAATTCCAAGCTGCTGTTCCTGATCGTCGCCCTGTTGCTTGCCGGTTGCGGCCACAAAGGCCCCTTGTACCTGCCTGGCCAGAAACCACCTTCCGGAAAACCGGCAACCACCCAATCCGCGCCGCCCGCTGACACCACAACGACCCAACCATGAGCCAATTCCAGTATCGCGACGGCATGCTGCATGCCGAAAACGTCCCTCTCGCCCGTATTGCAGCGCAGTACGGCACGCCCTGTTATGTCTACTCACGCGCAGCGCTGACTGCAGCCTGGCGCGATTTCGATGCCGCCTTCGCCGGACGCGAGCATCTGGTTTGTTACGCCGTCAAAGCCAATCCGAACATCGGCGTGCTCAATGTTTTTGCCCGCCTCGGCAGCGGTTTTGACATTGTTTCCGGGGGTGAGCTGGCCCGGGTGCTGGCTGCCGGCGGCGATCCGCGCAAAGTTGTATTTTCGGGCGTCGGCAAAACTGCGGCAGAGATGCGCGCCGCGCTGCAAGCCGGCATTCTGTGCTTCAACATCGAGTCCGCACCGGAACTGGAACTGTTGAACCGGGTTGCCGGCGAAATGGGCGTCACCGCGCCGGTCAGCCTGCGCGTGAATCCCGACGTCGATGCAAAAACCCATCCTTACATCGCCACCGGACTCAAGGACAACAAGTTCGGCGTCGCTTACGACGATGCGCTGACGGTCTACCGCCGCGCCCGCGAATTACCGCACCTGCGTATTGAGGGTGTCGATTGCCATATCGGTTCGCAACTGACCGAGGTTTCACCCTTCGTCGCCGCACTGGAACGGGTACTTGCACTGGTCGATGCACTGGCCGCCGACGGTATCGCAGTGCACCACATCGATCTGGGCGGCGGTCTGGGCATCCGTTATCGCGATGAAACGCCGCCGCCGGTTGCCGAATATGCGAAATCGGTGCTCAAAACACTGGGCAGCCGCACGCAGAAGCTGCTGTTTGAACCGGGTCGCCTGCTGACAGGAAACGCCGGCGTGCTGCTCAGTGAAGTACTGTTTCTGAAACATGGCCAGGACCGTAATTTCGCGGTGGTCGATGCCGCGATGAACGATCTGATGCGCCCGGCCCTGTATGAAGCCTGGCACGATGTGTTGCCGCTGCGCGCAACACCTGCCGGCGGTCGCGTCTACGATATCGTCGGACCGGTCTGCGAAAGCGGTGATTTCCTTGCGCGTGATCGCCAACTCTCGGTAAATCCGGGGGATTTGATTGCCATCGCATCCGCCGGCGCGTACGGCATGAGCATGTCTTCCAACTACAACACCCGTCCTCGCGCCGCTGAAATCATGGTCGATGGCGATCGCATTTTCCCTATCCGGAATCGTGAAACCGTTGCCGATTTGTTTGCCGGCGAACATCGTTTGCCGGATTGATGGCGTGCAAAAACGTGAATTGATCGCGTTTTTTCCTTGCTTTGCATGTGGTACGTAACCCACAACCGGATTCACGAAATCAAATATTCTTTACAAAGGTGTTGCATTTTTTTTTCTGCATAGCATAGAATTGGCGCACCGCACACGGTTTTCACCAATTTTTTTGGTGGAACACAGTAACAGCAATGTGAAATGTTCCAGAGAATCGTGGGATGGTAGTGCGGAACAAAAGCCGCACTCAAACGATGCCTAAGTTAACTTTTAAGGAGACGATCATGGCAGCGAAGAAAAAAGCGAAAGCTAAAAAGAAAGTAGCCAAGAAGAAAGTAGCCAAGAAGAAGTAAGTAGTGTTTGTGCAGAAGCCGGGTAACCCCCGGCTTCTGCATTTTCATTTCCGGTTTCTGCTTTTCAGCATTTCCTTCTCCGCAATCCCCCCGCACAGTTTCAGCAACACCGTTCCACTTTTTTCTGCACCTGCTGATGCAGGCCATCTGCAGCAATGCTTTTTCTGATCGCCGACCCCGCCGGCAGACAAAAAGTCTTTTAAAAACAAATATTTATTGATCCCCGCGAGATGATGCAAGGGATTCTCGCGCGCAGGCGCGACGCAGTGCTGTCTTCAGGGATTGAGCTGCTGATAAACCGCGTCGGCCACGCGCAGTAATTCACCGCGATCGGTTTCGCCGGACAAGGCATAACCCAGGCGGCCATCCAGCCAGTAAAACACGCCGACGCCGTTTTCCTGCGCGAAACGGAATGCGGTCGGTGCACGCAAGTCATTGCTGACGCGCACATACAAGGTCAGTCGCTGACCCTTGGCATCCTGATACATGAACTGTGCCGCGGGTCCGCGTTCACCCGGTAACAAACGTCCACCGACCAACGCATAACCTTGCGGCACCAGATGCGGGATCTTGAGGTTGGTTCCCAACCGCTTCGACAGCCAGCGAACCAGGTGTTCTTCCTGATCGGCGCCGACTTCCACCGGATGCCGGACTTCGGGGCTGTAAACAACGTGGGCTATCGCCGCCACCCGGGCAATCTGGGTCGACTGGATACGGGTACCCGCAAACCGCTCATGCAGATGCCAGCCCGCAGTGCCGCTGGCCAGCATCAGTAATGCCGCCGCCGCATAGGGATACCAGGACCGGCGCCGGGTCATCCGCCCGATACGCAGGCGTTCGGGCAGCGTCTCGACAAGTAATTCATCGTAGGCGTCATGCAATTCGCCGTTTTGTGCGCGATACGCCGCGACGCGCTGCGCTGTCGCTTCGTTTTGCGTCAGGTATTCGTCGATTTCGGCCGCGCGAACCGGCGGTAAGGCGCCATCGACGTATGCCTGCAGTTCCGCTTCAGTGACCGGAGCCGCGCTCATTTGACCACCTTCAGCGGGTTGGACTCGGGCAACCCCTGCAACAGCCGCCGCAAACGCTCACGTCCGCGCGACAGCCGGGACATGACCGTGCCGATGGGCACTTCGAGAACCCGGGCCGCTTCCTCATAAGTCATCTGCTCCAGCCCGATCAGCAGCACGACGGCCCGCTGCTCCTCGGGCAAAGCCTGCAACGCCGCATCGAGGTCACGGATTTCCAGCCGGTCCGAAGCCTGCAGCGGCGGCGTATCGACAAAAGCATCTGTCGCCACATCATCAATCGGCACCAGCCGGTTGGCGGCGGCGCTGCGCACCTGATTGATGAAAATGTTGTGCATGACGGTAAACAGCCAGGCGCGCAGATCTGTTCCTTCGCGCCACAGGGATTGTTTGAGCAAGGCACGCTCGAGCGCATCCTGCACCAGGTCGTCGGCCGCACTGATATCCCCGGTCAGCGCCCGCGCATAACGGCGCAGGCGGGGGATATATTGCATCGTGCGGCTTGCAAAAGATTCGACCGGTTGGTCCAAGGGG
>JBILYA010000154.1:0-5660 GCA_044378065.1 Burkholderiales bacterium
ATGAAATTTTTTGGATTGCCGGGCTGCGGCAGTGCTTTTTTGTTGCAGTACAGCAGTTTGACACATCCACTTGATTTCCCATAGAATTCGCGGTTTCCCTGAATCGCCAAGAACGCGCAGGAACCGCAATGAAGACCTATTCCGCAAAACCGAGCGAAGTCAAACGCGACTGGTACATCGTCGATGCATCCGACAAGGTGCTCGGCCGTCTCGCCTCTGAAATCGCACACCGCCTGCGTGGCAAGCACAAGCCTGAGTTCACGCGCCACATCGACACCGGCGATTTCATCGTCGTGGTCAATGTCGAGAAACTGCGTGTCACCGGCAATAAAGCCAAGGACAAGCTGTATAACCGCCACAGCGGTTATCCCGGCGGCCTGTACACGACCAACTTCGAGAAGATGCAAGCCAAACATCCGGCGCGCGTGCTCGAGAAGGCCGTCAAAGGCATGCTGCCCAAGGGACCCTTGGGCTACGCGATGCTGAAAAAGATGAAGGCCTATGCCGGTACGGATCATCCGCACACCGCGCAGCAGCCCAAGACCCTCGAAATCTAGGATTAAGACACCATGGCAGCAGTTCAAAAGAACTATGGCACCGGCCGCCGCAAAAGCGCAGTGGCCCGTGTGTTCCTGAAGCCCGGCAAGGGCGCTATCGTCGTCAACGGCAAGCCGGTTGACGAGTTTTTCTCGCGTGAAACCGGCCGCATGGTTGTTCGCCAGCCGCTCGCGCTGATCGAAAAGCTCGACAGCTTCGACATCGCCGTCAACGTGACCGGTGGCGGTGAGTCCGGCCAGGCCGGCGCGGTGCGTCATGGCATCACCCGTGCCCTGATCGATTACGACGAAACGTTGAAACCGGTTCTGCGCAAAGCAGGTCTGGTGACGCGCGACGCCCGCGAAGTGGAGCGCAAAAAAGTCGGTTTGCGCAAAGCGCGGCGGCGCAAGCAGTTCTCCAAGCGCTAACGCGTTCCGGAAGAACCGAAGTTCGGACAAGGCCGCCTCAGGGCGGCTTTGTCGTCTCTGGCGGTATCGTGGCTGCAGTACGACGATCAAATATCGTGTTTTGACCGGTTGAGGAGTGGGCAAGCATGACTGGGAAGATCATCAAGGTTGGTATCGTAGGGGGCACCGGGTATACCGGTGTCGAGTTGCTGAGACTGCTGGCTCAGCATCCGCACAGCGAACTGCGCGCGATCACTTCGCGCAAGGAAGCCGGGATGGCAGTGGCCGAGATGTTTCCCAATCTGCGCGGCCACGTCGATCTGAAATTCAGCGAGCCGGCGACGGCCGGCCTCGAAAAATGTGACGTCGTTTTCTTCGCCACCCCCAACGGTGTCGCGATGCAGGAAGCGCGTGCGCTGGTCGATGCCGGCGTGCGCATCATCGATCTCGCAGCCGATTTCCGCATTCGCGATGTCGCAGTGTGGGAGCAGTGGTACAAAATGAAACACGCCTGCCCCGAACTGGTGGCGGAGGCGGTGTACGCCCTGCCCGAGGTCAACCGCGAGCAGATCCACAAGGCGCGTGTCATCGCCAATCCGGGCTGTTATCCGACTGCCGTGCAACTTGGTTTCCTGCCGCTGATCGAAGCGGGGTGCGTGGATCTCGATCACCTGATCGCCGACGCCAAGTCCGGCGTGTCGGGTGCAGGACGCAAGGCGGAGACGCATATCCTGCACGCCGAAGCAGCGGACAACTTCAAGGCCTATGGCGTGGGCGGGCATCGTCATCATCCGGAGATTTCGCAGGGACTGGCGCGTGCTGCGGGTCGCGACGTGAATCTGGTGTTCGTGCCGCATCTGACGCCGATGATCCGCGGCATCCATGCGACGCTGTATGCGCAGCTCACGAAGGAAGTCGACCTGCAGGCGCTGTACGAAAAACGTTACGCCAATGAAGCATTTGTCGATGTGATGCCGGCGGGCAGCCATCCCGAAACGCGTTCGGTGCGCGGCGCCAATCATTGCCGTATTGCCGTGCATCGCCCGCAGGGCGGCAACACCGTGGTCGTGCTGTCGGTGATCGACAATCTGGTCAAGGGCGCGGCCGGCCAGGCGGTGCAGAACATGAACCTGATGTTCGGTCTCTCCGAAGACGCCGGCCTCAAACAGGTCGCGCTGTTGCCGTAACGGCATGAATCGCAAACTCAAAACGTTTGCACGCCGCTTCGGCATTGATGCGCCGCAGTTGTCGGTGCGTCCGCACATGCCCTGGTACTGGCGCTGGATGGGAATGGTCGCGATCGTTGCCGGCACCTGCGGCATTGCCTGGTTCACCTATGATTTCGGTCTGGAGTACGCCGGATTCCGCAATGGCGAAGCGACAAAGCTGCGCGAGCAGTTGGATGAGACCGTGCGCCGTCAACAGGCCGAGTTGGCCGAACTCAATGCCCGTACCGCCGCGGCTGAACGGCAACTGCAGATCGAACGTGCGACTTACGGCGATCTGGCCAAGCAGGTGAAGGGGCTGGAGCAGGAAAACGCCACGCTGAAGGAAGACCTCGCATTTTTCCAGTCGCTGACCGCAACCGGAAAAGAAGGCGCCATCAGCGTCAACCGTTTCCGCATGGTTCCCGAGTCGGTGCCGGGGGAATACCGTTATCAGCTGCTGCTGGTGCAGGCGGGTGAGCGCGCCAAGGAATTTCACGGGCGGCTGCAGTTTGTGTTGAACCTGCAGCAGGATGGCCGTAAAGTGACCCTGATGCTGCCTGAGAATCCCCGTGCGGATGCCGGCAAGGAGTATCAGGTCAATTTCAAGCTGTTCCAGCGGGTCGAAGGACTGTTCCGGATCGCACCGAATGCCACAGTCAAAGGACTGCAGGTCCGGATTTTCGAAGGCAATTCCGATACACCGAAACTGACGCACAACGTCACTATTTCCTAGCGGGAGGCTTCCATGTTTGGCAACAAAAACAAACCCAATAAACCGCAGAACCGCATCGATTGCCTGATCGGTGCCGGCACCGAAATCAAGGGCGACATGACTTTCGACGGCGGTTTGCGTGTCGACGGCCGCGTTCACGGCAACGTGATTTCGGTCGACGGCAAGCCGGGCACGCTGGTGCTGTCGGAAGCCGCCAGGATCGAAGGCGAAATCCGCGTCTCGCATGTGGTTATCAACGGTACAGTGGTCGGCCCGGTGCACGCCGCCGATTATGTTGAACTCCAGAGCAAAGCCAATGTCACTGGTGATGTCTATTACCGTACGCTGGAGATGCATCTGGGCGCAGTGGTCCAGGGACGGCTGGTGTACCAGGACGAGGCCAAGACCGACAAGGTTGTACAGTTCAAACCCGCCTCGGCGGATTGACCCGCAGCGGCAGCGACGGGGATAATGATCCCTGTCGGCGATTTACCGAATCAGGAGCAAGCCATGAATGCAGTCTCTGAAGTTGTGATGCCGGAACCGCTGGTTTTCACCGAAAACGCGGCCGCCAAAGTGCGCCAGCTGATCGATGAAGAAGGCAATACCGAACTGAAGCTGCGCGTGTTTGTCACGGGCGGCGGCTGCTCGGGTTTCCAGTACGGATTCACCTTCGATGAAGTTGTCAACGAAGATGACACGTCCCTGAACAAAGGCGGCGTCACGCTGCTGATCGATCCGATGAGCCTGCAATACCTCACCGGTGCAGAAATTGATTATCAGGAAAACGTTGAGGGCTCACAGTTCGTCATCAAGAACCCGAACGCCAGTTCCACCTGCGGCTGCGGTTCATCGTTCTCCGCGTAAACGGTTTTCCGGAGTACCGCATGACGGGGGCTTTTGCCCCCGTTTTGTTTTGCGGCTTCAGGCGGGATAAATCGCGCCGAGCACGCGCGGACCACGCGCACCGGTGACGCGTGGCAGGTTGCCCGGTTGCTGCGCCAGTGTGCGCGCGGCCAACCAGGCAAACGCAGCGGCTTCGACGGCTTCGGCGGCAATGCCCAGGCTGTCGGTTGCAGCGACGCGACGACCGGGCAGCAGTGTTTCAAGGCGTGCGCTCAAGGCAGTGTTGCGTGCGCCGCCGCCACAGAGATAAATCTCCTTTGCGTCAGTGCAGTGGGCAACCAGTGCCTGTGCAATCGACGCGGCCGTCAGTTCGCACAAGCTGGCCTGCACATCTTCCGGACGCTCATGGCCGGACAGCGCGCTGCGCAGCCATTCAAGATGGAAGGTTTCGCGTCCGGTGCTTTTCGGTGGCTGACGTTTGAAAAAAGGATGCGCCAACAGGCGTTCGCACAGTTCGGGCAATACGCGCCCGCTGGCCGCCCATGCACCGCTGGCATCGTAGGGCTGGTTGCGGTGCGCGGCGATCCAGCCGTCCATCAAGGCATTGCCGGGACCGCAATCGAAACCGGTGACCTCGCCGTTCACCGGGAGAACACTGATGTTGGCGATGCCGCCGATGTTGATGACGGCACGTGAAATCTGCGGTGATGCAAACACGGCCTGATGAAACGCCGGCACCAGCGGGGCACCTTCACCGCCGGCGGCAATATCCCTGCTGCGGAAATCACAGACGACGCTGATGCCGCTGAGTTCGGCCAGCAGCGCACCATTGATGAGTTGCGTGGTGTAACCGAGCTGGGGCTGATGACGTACGGTCTGCCCATGACAGCCGATGGCGGCAATGTCTTTTGCATCGGTGCCGGTTTGCGCCAGCAGCGTTTGCACAATCGCGGCATAACCCAGCGAAAGCGCATTGGCCGCCTGTGCCGCCCGATGCAGTTCATTGTCGCCGGCCTGATTCAGGGCCAGCAGCGTTTCGCGCAACTGCGGCGTGAAAGGCTGGTGAACCAGGGTGTGCAGCTTGAGGGTCTTGCCGCTGAATTCAACCAGCGCGGCGTCGATGCCGTCCATGCTGGTGCCAGACATCAACCCGATGTACAGACCGGGCTTCACGGCGGGAATTATTGTGCGGCGGTGGTACGCACTTGCCGCACCAGGGCCAGACGTTCGGCCAGCGGGCGGGCGTTTTCTTCAAACGCAGCGCGGTGCTGCGGCGCCAGCGGCGGTGCCGGCGGCATGGCCACCCGCAGCGGATCCTGATGGACATCGTTGGTGCGGAATTCATAGTGCAGGTGAGGGCCGGTGGCGACCCCGGTGCTGCCGACAAAACCGATAACGTCACCCTGGGTGACCCGCTTGCCTTTTTGCATGCCCGGTGCGAAGCCCGACAGGTGGCCGTACCAGGTGGTGTATTTCGACTGGTGGCGCAGCACAACCAAGTTGCCGTAGCCACCCTGCTTGCCGACGAATTCGATGATGCCGTCGGCTGTGGCTTTGACGCGGGTGCCGGTCGGTGCGGCGTAGTCGACGCCTTTGTGCGCACGCCAGGTCTGCAGCACCGGATGGAAGCGTGACATCGAGAAGCCCGAGCTGACCCGCGAGAATTCCAGGGGTGAACGCAGGAAGGCCTTGCGGATGTTTTTGCCTTCCGGAGTGTAGTAACCGCCTTCGCCATCGGGGTTCTGGAACCAGACGGCCTGGAAGGTCTTGCCGTTGTTGACGAATTCGGCGGAGAGCAGGCGCCCGGTCTTGACCGGCTCACCCTGGTGATACTGGACTTCGTAGACGGCGGCGAAACGATCGCCCTTGCGCAGGTCGCGGTGGAAGTCGATGTCGGTGGAGAACACTTCGGCAATCTGCACCGCCACGGCATCGGACATACCCACGGCA
>JBILYA010000155.1:0-5629 GCA_044378065.1 Burkholderiales bacterium
GACTGGCTGCGCAAGAATCCGGGTCCGGTGATGGCCGACAGCCACAAGGTGGCGCCGCCGTCGCGCGTGGCGATGAAAACGAATATGGAAGAGCTGATTCACCACTTCAAACTCTTCACCGAAGGCATGCATGTGCCGCCGGGCGAGGCTTACGCCGCCGTCGAACATCCGAAGGGCGAGTTCGGCATTTACCTGGTGTCCGACGGTGCAAACAAGCCGTACCGGCTTAAGATCCGCGCGCCGGGATTCCCGCATCTGGCGGCTCTGGATGAAATGGCCAAGGGCCACATGATTGCCGACGTGGTGGCGATCATCGGCACTCAGGACATCGTGTTCGGGGATATTGATCGATGAATTCACCGATGACACTTTCACCCGAATCGCTGGCGAAAATCGACAAGGCGGTCGCCAAGTATCCGCCGGACCGCAAGGATTCGGCGGTGATGGCGGCGCTGACCATTGCCCAGGACGAGAAGGGCTGGCTGTCGACCGAGACCATGGATTTTGTTGCGCAGTATCTCGGCATGCCGCCGGTTGCGGTCTATGAAGTTGCGTCGTTCTACACGATGTACGACCTCAAGCCGACCGGCAAATACAAACTGACCATCTGCACCAATCTGCCGTGCGCGCTGCAGGGTGCGACCCACACTGCGGAATATCTGAAAAAGACCTTGGGTATCGGTTTCAATGAAACCACGCCGGATGGCCGCATCACGCTGAAGGAAGGCGAGTGCATGGGCGCCTGCGGCGATGCGCCGGTGCTGATCCAGAACAACAAGAAAATGCTGTGCGCGATGAGCAATGAAAAAATCGACCAGCTGCTGAAGGACCTCCAATAATGGGCCTGCCGATCCCTCCGTTTGTCGGTGATATTTTCGGGCCGGATGCCGTGATCATGAAGGGCATCAACGGCACGAACTGGCGTCTCAAGGATTACGAGGCGCGCGGCGGCTATTCAGCGCTGAAAAAGATCATCGCCGAGAAGATTCCGCCGGAGCAGGTCGTCAATGAACTGAAGAAGTCTTCGCTGCGCGGCCGCGGGGGCGCCGGTTTCCCGACGGGCCTGAAGTGGAGCTTCATGCCGCGACAGTTTCCGGGGCAGAAATACCTGGTGTGCAATTCGGACGAAGGCGAGCCGGGCACATTCAAGGATCGCGACATCCTGCGCTACAACCCGCACATCCTGATCGAAGGCATGATCATCGGTGGTTACGCGATGGGGATTACCGTGGGTTACAACTACATCCACGGCGAAATCTGGGACGTCTACGAGCGTTTTGAAGAGGCGCTGGAAGAGGCGCGCGCAGCGGGTTACCTCGGCGACAAGATCCTCGGCACCGATTTTTCATTCCAGCTGCACGGTCACCATGGCTTCGGCGCCTACATCTGCGGTGAAGAGACTGCATTGCTGGAGTCGCTGGAAGGCAAAAAAGGCCAGCCGCGCTTCAAGCCGCCGTTTCCGGCGAGCTTCGGCCTTTACGGCAAGCCGACAACGATCAACAACACCGAGACCTTTGCCGCGGTGCCGTGGATCATCAACAACGGCGGCGATGCGTTCCTCTCCCTCGGCAAGCCGAACAACGGCGGCACCAAGATCTTCTCGATCTCGGGCGACGTCGCACGTCCCGGCAATTATGAAATCAAGCTCGGCACGCCCTTCGCGAAGCTGCTCGAAATGGCGGGCGGCATGCGTGACGGCAAGAAACTGAAGGCGGTCATCCCCGGTGGTTCGTCAATGCCGGTGCTGCCGGCCGAGATCATGATGGCCACCGACATGGACTATGACTCCATCGCCAAGGCGGGCTCGATGCTCGGCTCCGGCGCGGTGATCGTGATGGACGAGACGCGCTGCATGGTGAAGTCGCTGCTGCGCCTGTCGTATTTCTATTACGAAGAGTCCTGCGGTCAGTGCACGCCGTGCCGTGAAGGCACCGGCTGGCTGTACCGGATGGTCGACCGTATCGAGCACGGCAAGGGCCG
Source organism: Burkholderiales bacterium (assembly GCA_044378065.1). Lineage (GTDB taxonomy): Bacteria > Pseudomonadota > Gammaproteobacteria > Burkholderiales > SG8-41. The sequence goes on from JBILYA010000155.1 coordinate 1,981, forward strand.
GCCCGAGGATCTCGACATGCTCGACAACGTGGCGCAGAACATCCAGGGCCGCACGATCTGTGCGCTGGGTGACGCCGCGGCAATGCCGGTGCGGGCTTTCCTGAAACACTACCGCGACGAATTCCAATACCACATCGACCACAAGAAGTGCCTGGTCGCACCTTATATCTAGACTGAAGCCATGCTCGAAATCGAACTCGACGGCAAGCTGATGGAAGTGCCCGAAGGCAGCACGATCATGGATGCTGCCAACAAGGCCGGCACCTTCGTGCCGCACTTCTGCTATCACAAGAAGCTGTCGATCGCCGCCAATTGCCGCATGTGTCTGGTGCAGGTCGAGAAGGCGCCGAAGCCGCTGCCGGCCTGCGCGACGCCGGTGACCAACGGCATGAAGGTGTGGACGCATTCGGATGCCGCAGTGACCGCCCAGAAGGGCGTCATGGAATTCCTGCTGATCAACCATCCGCTCGACTGCCCGATCTGTGATCAGGGTGGCGAATGCCAGTTGCAGGATCTGGCCGTGGGTTACGGCGGCAGCGAGTCGCGCTACCAGGAAGACAAGCGCGTCGTCGCCAACAAAAACCTCGGTCCGCTGATCTCCACCGACATGACGCGCTGCATCCACTGCACGCGCTGTGTGCGTTTCGGCCAGGAAATCGCCGGGATCATGGAACTCGGCATGATCGGCCGCGGCGAACATTCGGAAATCATCACCTTCGTCGGCAAGACCGTCGACTCAGAGTTGTCCGGCAATGCCATCGACCTGTGTCCGGTCGGCGCACTGACCTCGAAACCCTTCCGTTACAGCGCCCGCACCTGGGAGCTGACGCGCCGTCCCACCGTGAGCCCGCACTGCGGCCTCGGTTCCAACCTGACGGTACAGATCAAACAGAATCGCGTGATGCGCACGCTGCCGCGCGAGAACGATGCCGTCAACGAATGCTGGATCTCGGACAAGGACCGCTTCTCGTATGAGGCGCTGAATTCGGACAAACGCCTCGCCAAGCCGATGGTCAAGCGTGACGGCGTATGGCAGGACGTTGAATGGCCGGTGGCCCTGGAATTTGTTGCCGCCGAACTCAAACGCATCAAGGACGCCCACGGTGCCGCCGCAATCGGTGCGCTGGCGACGCCGAACCAGACGCTCGAAGAAATGCACCTGCTGCAGAAGCTGGTGCGCGGTCTCGGTTCGGGTAATGTCGATTTCCGCCTGCGCCAGGCTGACTTCAGCGCCGACGGCAAACGCGCCGGCGTGCCCTGGCTGGGTATGTCCATAACCGACTTCTCGCAGCTTGACCGTGCGCTGGTGATCGGCTCGACGCTGCGCAAGGATCATCCGCTGCTGGCGCACCGTCTGCGTCAGGCGACGAAAAAAGCCACCGAACTCAACATCATCCACGCCGTCGACGACGATCTGCTGATGCGTGTTGCGAACAAGGCCATCGTTGCACCCGCGCTGTTGCCGCAGGTTCTGGCGCAGGTGGTGAAGGCTGCGGCTGAACTGAAGAACGTCGCGATTCCGGAAGCCGTGCGCGGTGCTGTTGCCGGCGTTACGGTGGACGACGCCGCGAAACGCATCGCCGCCAGCCTCGCCGGCGGCCAGAAAGCCGGCGTGTTCCTCGGCAACTTTGCTGAACAGCATGCCGCTGCGGCCACGCTGCAGGCACTGGCTCAGGCGCTTGCGTCCGTCATCGGTTGTCCCTTCGGTGTGCTCGGTGCTGCTGCGAACAGCGTTGGCGGTTATGTCGCCGGCTGCGTGCCGACCGGCAAGACCAGCGGCATCAACGCAAGACAGATGATCGAAGCGCCGCTGAAAGCCTATCTGCTGCTCGGCGTCGAACCTGAACTGGATATGCACAATCCGCGTCAGGCGATTGCCGCGATGAAGCAGGCGGAACTGGTGGTGGCTCTGAGCCCCTTCCAGCATGGCGCGACTGAATATGCCAATGTGTTGCTGCCGATTGCGCCGTTCACCGAGACCGCGGGTACCTTTGTCAGCACGGAAGGCCGTGTGCAAACTTTTGCCGGCGTGGTGAAGCCGCTGGGCGAAACCCGTCCCGCGTGGAAAGTGCTTCGTGTGCTGGGCAATCTGCTGGGCCTGTCGGGCTTCGAGCATGACAGCGCCGAAGATGCGCAGCGTGAAGCGCTCCACGGAAAATCAGAAATATTCAATAAAAACAATGATTTGAAAGTCACTGTCGGTGCACTGCCGAATGCGGCTGCCGGTCTGCTGCGGATCGCGGAAACGCCGATCTATGCCGCCGATGCGCTGTCGCGTCGTGCGCCCAGCCTGCAGCAGACGCGTGATGCGCTGCCGCCGGTGGCGACGATGAACCGCGCGCTGGCCGACAAGCTGGGCCTGCGTGACGGTGATGCGTTGCGCGTGGTGCAGGACAGCGGCTCTGCAGTGCTGCCCTACGGCATCGATGACAAATTGCCTGCCGATTGTGTGCGTATCGCCGCAGCGCGCGGTGAAACAGCAACGCTGGGCGCGGCTGACGCACCGCTGGTGCTGGAACGCGTCGCCCAGGCGCAGAAAGCGAGCGCATGATGCTCGATTCGCTGCTCGCTTACCCGCAGGCGCTGCTCGGTCCCTTGTGGCCGGTGGTGTGGACGCTGGTCAAGATCATGCTGATCGTCGCGCCGCTGATGTTGTGCGTGGCCTATCTGACATTGTGGGAGCGCAAGCTGATCGGCTATATGCAGATCCGCAAGGGCCCGAACCGCGTGACCTTCTTCGGTATCCGCTGGCTCGGCGGCTGGGCGCAGCCGATTGCCGACGGCCTGAAACTGCTGGTCAAGGAAGTGATCATCCCCACCGGTTCGAACAAGATCCTGTTTGTACTGGCACCGGTGATGGCACTGGGACCGGCGCTCGCGGCATGGGCGGTGATTCCGTTCTCGCCGGAACTCATCCTGTCGAATATTGACGCCGGACTGTTGTATCTGATGGCGATGACCTCGCTGGGTGTCTACGGCATCATCATTGCCGGCTGGGCTTCGAACTCCAAATACGCTTTCCTCGGCAGTTTGCGTTCCGCAGCGCAGATCGTGTCCTACGAAATCGCGATGGGCTTCTCGCTGGTCGGCGTGCTGATGGCTTCGCAAAGCCTGAACTTGGCAGAGATCGTCAAGGCGCAGCAGAACAGCGCCGGCGTGTTCGGCTGGTTCTGGCTGCCGCTGTTCCCGTTGTTCCTTACCTATCTGATCTCCGGCGTCGCCGAAACCAATCGTGCGCCCTTTGACGTCGCCGAGGGCGAATCCGAGATCGTTGGTTTCCACGTTGAATATTCGGGCATGACCTTCGCCGTGTTCTCGCTGGCGGAATACTCGGCGATGATCCTGATCTCGACGCTCACAGCAATCATGTTCCTCGGCGGCTGGCTGTCGCCGTTCCCGGCCTCCTGGGGCGTGATCGGCACCGGCGGCTTCGGCTGGCTGTTCGCCAAGATCTTTTTTGTGGCGTCGCTGTTCCTTTGGTTCCGCGCGACATTCCCGCGTTATCGCTATGACCAGATCATGCGCCTCGGCTGGAAAGTGTTCATTCCGGTCACGCTGGTGTGGATCGTCGTGCTCGGCGCGTGGATGCAAACCCCGCTGTGGATATGGTGGAAATGATGATCCAGAGCATCCGCAATTTCTTCAATAC
>JBILYA010000156.1:0-5613 GCA_044378065.1 Burkholderiales bacterium
CGAAATTGCGCCCGCCAGCGGCGCCAGCCGTCGCGGCGGCACGCATCGCGTGGTGACGGCGGTTGCTGTCGATGAAGCCGTGGCGTTGTCGGGTGCGGAGCGGCTGCGCGCTGCCGGCTATCCCGCCACCGTGCGCGCCTATCGCGTTGCTGAAGAACTGCGTTATGACGTGAATGTTGCGGGGCTGGCGACAGCGGAAGATGCCGCACGCCTGGAAAGCGCCTTGCGTGCAGCCGGACACCTGACGCGCTGAACGAAAGCGGGGCCGTGGTGACGCGGTGTGTCACGTATAATCACGGCCTATTCTCCGCATGCAATGACCCCATCCTTTCTCGCAGGCCTCAACGAACACCAGCTTGAAGCCGTCACGCTGCCGCACCAGTCCGCGCTGATTCTGGCCGGCGCCGGCAGCGGCAAGACGCGCGTGCTGACCACGCGCATGGCCTGGCTGATCCAGACCGGGCAGATCAGCCCGATGAGCGTGCTGGCGGTGACCTTCACCAACAAGGCCGCGAAGGAAATGCTGACCCGGCTGTCGGCGATGCTGCCGATCAATACCCGCGGCATGTGGGTGGGCACCTTCCACGGTTTGTGCAATCGCATGCTGCGCGCGCATTACCGCGAGGCCGGTTTGCCGCAGCTGTTCCAGATTCTCGACACCCAGGATCAGCTCGCGCTGGTGAAGCGCCTGATGAAGGGCATGAATGTCGACGAAGAGCGTTATCCGCCACGCCAGGCGCAGTGGTTCATCGCTGCACAGAAGGAAGAGGGTAAACGCGCCGACAAGGTCGAGCCCTACGATGATTTTTCGCGGCGCATGGTCGAGGTCTACGCTGAATACGACCGCCAGTGCCAGCGCGAAGGCGTGGTCGATTTTGCCGAGCTGTTGCTGCGCTCTTACGAACTGCTGGCGCGCAACGAGTCGCTGCGTGACCACTATGCCGGACGTTTCCGCCACATCCTGGTTGACGAATTCCAGGACACCAACCGTCTGCAGTACCGCTGGCTGCAACTGCTGGCAGGGAAGGACAACGCAATATTTGCCGTCGGCGATGATGACCAGTCGATTTACGGCTGGCGCGGCGCGACGACGGCCAATATGCAGGACCTGCAGCGTGATTTTCACATCGAACGCATCATCAAGCTCGAGCAGAACTACCGCTCACACGGCAACATTCTCGACGCCGCCAATACGCTGATCGGGCATAACCGCAAGCGCCTCGGCAAGAATTTGTGGACTGAGGACGACAAAGGCGAGCCGCTGCGTGTCTACGAAGCGGCATCCGATTATGACGAATCGGCATATATCGTCGAGGAAGTGCGCAGTCTGCGCGCTGCCGGTGAACGGTTGTCCGACATCGCGGTACTCTACCGTTCCAACGCGCAGTCGCGGGTCATCGAACACGCACTGTTCACCGCCGGCATGCCTTATCGCGTTTACGGCGGCCTGCGCTTTTTCGAGCGCCAGGAAATCAAGCATGCGCTGGCTTATCTGCGGCTGGTCGCCAACCAGGATGATGACGGCGCGTTGTTGCGGGTGATCAATTTCCCGACGCGCGGCATCGGTGCGCGCAGCCTGGAACAACTGCAGGGCATGGCGCAGAACATGGCAAATGAGGGCGGCATGAGTCTGTGGGCAGCGGCCTGTGCCAACACGCTGTCGGGCAAGGCCGCTGCGAGCATTGCCGCTTTCGTGAAACTGATTGAAGCCATGCGCGGCGCCACCGCGGGCCTGCCGCTGCAGGAGGCGATTGCCCATGTTGTCGAGCACAGCGGACTCACCGCCCATTACCGTAACGAAAAGGAAGGCGCCGACCGGCTGGAGAACCTGGACGAACTGGTCAATGCCGCGGCGATGTTCGTTGAAGAGCGCGCGACGCAGATGCCCGCCGAAGGAACACCGCCGGAAGAGGAGATGGATGAACTCACCGCCTTTCTGGCACATGCCGCACTGGAGGCGGGCGAACACCAGGCCGAGGCAGGATCGGATGCGCTGCAACTGATGACGGTGCATTCGGCCAAGGGTCTGGAATTCCATGCGGTGTTCATCACCGGACTGGAGGAAGGCCTGTTCCCGCATGAAAACAGCATGACCGAGGCGGAGGGCGTGGAGGAAGAGCGGCGGTTGATGTATGTCGCGCTGACCCGAGCAAGGCGGCGGCTGTATCTGCTGCTCGCGCAAAGCCGCATGCTGCACGGCCAGACCCGTTACAACGTGCCGTCGCGATTTTTCCGTGAATTGCCAGAAGCGCTGCTGCAGCGGGTCAACCACACCCGGCAGGCGCCGGCTTATGCGCGCCAGAGTTCACCATCCTATGGAACCCCGTCGCGCAGCCCTTCCGGACAGTCGACGGCGCCGTCCCTGCAGTCGCGTGATTTCCCCTGGCGCATCGGCCAGGCGGTGACTCACGCCAAATTCGGCGCCGGCGTCATCGTCAATGCCGAAGGCGGCGGTGCTGATGCGCGGGTGCAGGTGAACTTCAGGGATTCCGGGCTGAAATGGCTGGCGCTGGCTTATGCCAAGCTGGATGCCGCCTGAACAGGCATCCAGCCGCTCTTAATTGTCGAGGTCTTCCGCCGCGGGCAGCGTGACATGCTGCGGATAGATGTCCTTGTAGCCGGTGTACACCGAACAGGCCATCACCGGCAGCAACACGACAAATCCCAGCATCAGCGGGATGGAGGCGAGGATCCACAGCAGCAGCATCGCCGCGCCGTACACCGTGAAGGGCATCAGGTTGCGCCAGCTGGCGATGAAGGAGGATTTCATTGCAGCGACCGGCGTAAGGTCATGGAACACCACCAGCAGCGGCGCGAACCATACCGCCATCACCACCGGCATGAATACCGCAGTGCCGATAGCCAGGCCCATGCTGAGACCGCGCAACGCCATGGCGACGTCGGCTTCAGTGCGGTTTTTGGCGAGGAGCGCGCTGATCGCGTCGCCACCGGCAACCATGAATACGATGCCCACGGCAATGATGTTGCCGACCAGATAGACGCCACCGATAGTGACCAGCGGTGCGGCATGGGTGCGGAAGGCGCTGAACAGGTGGCCGATGTCGGGTTCACGGCCACTGTCGGTGACGCGGCAGGCGTTCATCAGTCCGGCGAGGAATATCGGCGACAGCAGGCTGATCGCCAGAGGCCCGATCGGTTGCAGGACGGTGGATGCAACCCAGATCACCGCCATGGCTGCCAGCAGCAGCATCCACACCAGCGGTTGCTGGCGGAACAGCACAAAGCCATCAACAATCCATTGCCATCCCTGACGGGCGGGTACGACGCGAATTTCCATCCAATCCTCCTCCCCGGATTATAGACGCTGCACGTAACGGGGCCGTCCTCAGCCGGGGAGGCCGGGCAGCGTTTTGGCGTCTTTGATGCGCAGTTCAAGGATGCGGCGGAAATGTCCGGGGTCCTTGGCGTGGGTCAGTTCACCGGCACGCGGCAGATGGAAATCATACAGACGCGATACCCAGAAGCGCAGCGCGCCCGCGCGCAGCATCATCGGCCAGGCTTCGTTTTCGGCAGATGTGCAGGGCCGCACGGCGGCATAAGCGTCGAGGAAGGCGCGGGTCCGCGTGACATCCAGTACGCCATCGGCATTGACGCACCAGTCGTTGACGGCAATCGCGACGTCGTAGAGCAGCGCATCGGTGCAGGCGAAATAAAAATCGATGACGCCGGCAACGGTATTGCCGGCAAACAGCACGTTGTCGCGAAACAGGTCGGCGTGGATCGCGCCGCGCGGCAGTTCGGGCGCGCGTGCGGCTTTCTGCTCAAGCACTTCCTGCTGCAGCAGCGCGGCTTCCGGCGCGGGCAGGAAAGGCAGGATTTCCGGCAGCACGGCGGTCCACCATTGCGGGCCGCGCGGATTGGCCATGGTCGTCGGGTAGGACTGTCCGGCGATATGCATCTGCGCCATCACGGCGCCGACGGCAGCGCATTGCACGGCACTGGGTTCGGTGACGTCACGGCCTTCGAGCCGGGCGACCAGTGCGGCCGGTTTGCCGTTCAGCGCACCAAGATAAGTACCGTGGCGATTGGCTACCGGACAGGCGCTGGGTACACCGCGGCCGGCAAGGTGGGCCATCAGATTCAGGTAAAAAGGCAGCTCGGACGGCGTCAGCTTCTCGAACAGGGTCAGCACATAACGACCGCTGCCGGTGGTGACGAAATAGTTGGTGTTTTCGATACCCGCGCTGATGCCCTGCAGGTCGCGCAGTTCGCCGACGTTGTAATCCTGCAGCCAGTGGCGCAGTTCGTCAGAGGTTACCGTGGTGAAGACGGACATTGAAAAAGACCGGATTGATCAGCGTTCGTTATTGCAGCCGCGGGTGTTCAAGCACATCAGCAGCCGGTCTCCCGGCGGCACGTCACTAACAGGAATGAACTACCAGGAATGAATCACCCACATCGGTGGCCTGATCCCGAGGTCGTGGGATTCCTGACGGGCGAATTTGCCGTCGCCGCGCTCGTCAATCAGGTAATAGGGCCGGCCATGGGGCGGCGTTACCTTGACCATATAAAGCTTGCCGCTGATGCGGTATTCCTCAACGCTGTCTTCGCCGCGCTTGAGAATCGTCACCTGCGGCTCCTGTGCCGGGTCCAGTTCAAAGCCCGGGGGGGGCGGTGGCGGTTCGGGGATCGGCTGCGCCTTCAGGCGGTCCTGCGCGAGCGCGGACGGCACGACAGGCAGTACTGCGACCGCGAATGCGGCGAGCAGAAGGGTCAGTCGGGTCAGTTGGGTCAGTTGCAGAATGCGGCGCATGGATACTCCGTTGTTCATGCATTATCCGGTTTTCGCCGGTGTTTTGAAAGGCGGCGCGCACCGCGAACTCTGCGATAATCGGCGCGATTCCGGGCGGCAGCCGCCGCCGCATATTCCAGTGGCCACGGTCCCGCATGAAAACCCTGCTCCTCGTCGACGGCTCTTCCTACCTTTACCGCGCTTTTCACGCCATCCGCGACCTGAGCAACAGCCGCGGCGAGCCGACCAACGCGATTTACGGCGTGCTCAACATGTTGCGCCGTCTGCACAAGGATTACCCCGCGGAATTCAGCGCCTGCGTATTTGATGCCAAGGGCAAAACCTTCCGCGACGATCTGTATCCGCAGTACAAGGCCAACCGTCCGTCGATGCCGGATGAGCTGGCTTCGCAGATTGCCCCGCTGAAGGAGGCGATTGTGGCGATGGGCTGGCCGCTGATCGAAGTTTCAGGCGTGGAAGCCGATGATGTCATCGGTACGCTGGCGCGCCAGGCCGAGCAGGCCGGCATGCGTGTGGTGATCTCCACCGGCGACAAGGACATCACGCAGCTGGTCACGCAGCAGGTCACGCTGGTCAACACCATGTCCAACGAAAAACTGGACATCGCTGGCGTCGAGCAGAAATTCGGCGTGCCGCCGGAGCGCATCATTGATTACCTGACGTTGATCGGCGATGCCGTCGACAACGTGCCCGGCGTGCCCAAGGTCGGGCCGAAAACCGCGGTGAAATGGCTGACCCAGTACGGCACGCTCGACAATATCGTTAAAAACGCGCCGGACATCGGCGGCGCAGTCGGCGAAAACCTGCGCCAGTCGCTGGACTGGCTGCCGCAGGCAAAA
>JBILYA010000157.1:0-5591 GCA_044378065.1 Burkholderiales bacterium
ATTCTCGGGTACACCGGACAAAAACTGCAGCTGACCGGCGGGTATTACGGCACCCTGTTCAATAATCACAACGCCTTCCTCAGCATCCCGGGAAGTCCGGTATTCACACAGATGGCCTTGCCGCCGGGGAGCCAGTCGCACCAGCTCCACCTGGCCGGCGGCTACAATTTCTCCGATACGACCCGTGGCAATTTCAAGGTGGCCTATACCCGCCAGACTCAGACCGACCAATTTTTCTCCAGTCCGCCCCAGTTGAACACCAGGACCGATCTCGGCGGCAAGGTCAACACCACGCTGCTCCAGGCAGGCATTACTGCCCGCCCGTTACCCAAATTGACGCTGCTCGGCAACTTCCGGTATGACGACCGGGATGACCAGACGACGATTGCACAGTATGTCGCTGCCGGCCCTCTCACCGACGGCAATAATGAACCGCGCTCGGTCCGCACTACCGCAGGCAAAGCGGAAGCCAGCTACGCATTGCCCGACAACATGCGGTTCATCGGCGGTATCGATTTCGGAGAAATACGGCGCAATACCAGCCCGGTGCGGATCGTCAGCTATCGGGCGAAAACCGATGAAACCACTTACCGCGGGGAACTGCGCCGGTCGATTTCCGAAATACTGACCGGCTCCGTCGGCTACTTCTACAGCGTCCGAGACGGCACACCCTTCATCACCACGACCAACCTGAATGGCACCACAGGCAGCAACCTGATTGCCCCCATCCACCTTGCCGACCGTGTGCGCAACAAAATCCGCATAACAGCCAACTGGCAGGTCACCGAACCACTGTCCCTGCAGTTCCGTCTCGACGATTCACACGATAATTACGCCCAGCGCGCCTCCAGCACCTTGGGACCGCAAAACGGTACGACCCGCACCTATGCCGTCGACGCCTCTTATGCCTTCGACGAAAAGTGGCAGGCCTCTGCCTGGTATTCCCGGGATGAAATCAACTACGATCAGTTGCAGCGCGGTCTCGCCAACCCATATCAGGTCAAAATCAGCAACGTAGGTGATGCTTTCGGTCTGGGTGTGCGCGGCAAACCGTATTCCTGGCTGGACGTCGGCGCTGACCTGAGCTATCAGGACATTACCGAAGAAAACCGCCAGCAGGCACTGGCGGGTGCAGCTACCGAAGTCATCCCGGATATAGCAACCAAGCTGACCCGGGCCAAGTTCTATGCGAATTACAAGGTCAAGAAGAACGTGACGCTGCGCGGGACGTACATCTACGACCGCTACGACAGCAACGACTGGACCTGGAACCGCTGGACCTATTCAGACGGCACCACGGTCAACGCAGCGCCGGTACAGGAAGCGCATTTCTTCGTGCTTGCTGTGAATTACAAGTTCTGAGAATTTACGTGCAGTCCCTGTCCTGCAGGACAGGATTCATAAACCCCGGCTTGCCGGGGTTTTTTATTGCCCCACCGGATGATGGCTGCGCAGGAAACCGGAACCATAACGGTCGGGTTCGGCTGTTCCTGTATTTGACAGAGAGGAAGCACTCCCCCAAGAATAGCCACAGCCATGGAACGCCGTGACTTCATCCGCCTCTGCGCAACCTCCTGCGCGGCGACTGCCGTCAATGTCGCCGGGAATGCTTTTGCCGCAGATGCCAGGCCACGCGCCTATGCAAGGACGCAGCTGACCGACAGCGCCGGACAGGCGTTGCGGGCTGCTCAGCTGGTCATCGGCGAAAACTATGTATTCCACTACCCGTTTGAAGGCACCCCCTGCTTTCTGCTCAATCTGGGCAAACCGACACCGCAGAACGTGGCGTTGAAAACCGGCGACGGCTTGTCCTATCAGTGGCCCGGGGGCGTTGGATCACAGCGCGCCGTCGTGGCCTATTCGGCGATCTGCTCCCACCAGCTGAGCTATCCGACGCGGCAGATCAGTTTCATCAGTTATCGCAGTCAGTCGACTGCGCGCGCAGGCCGTCCGGACATGATTCATTGCTGCTCCGAGCACAGCGAATTCGATCCCGCTGCGGGCGCAAAAGTCATGGGCGGTCCGGCGCCTCAGCCTTTGTGCGCGATCCTGCTGGAACATGATCAGGCCAGCGATGCACTGTTTGCCACCGGTACGCTGGGTGCCGAAATGTTCAATACCTTTTTCAGCAAGTATGAAATGCGTTTATCCTTGGAGCATGGTGGTAGCCGGGCACAGCAACGCGTTTCCGGCAAAACCGCCGTCAGTACCCTGACCCAGTTCTGCAAACAGCAGGTTCGCTGTTGATTTATAAATAAAATCAATAAGTTGCACTTACCTCGCCGTGACATCACGGCGCACCAAAGGAGATCACCCAATGAAGCGCATTGCCATCACCGCAGCCCTTGTCGTCCTCGCCTCCGGCTGTGCCAGCACGCCCCAACTGGACGCGGTCGGGACGGCCAAGCTGGAGCCGCGCAGCGGCAGCAAGGTCATCGGTACCGTGACCTTCACCCAAGCCGGTGCAGACATCGTGCGCGTGAGCGGTGAAATCAGTGGCCAGACCCAGGGCCCGAAAGGCATCCATATCCATGACAAAGGCGACTGCAGCGATGCTCAAGCAATGAATGCCGGCAGCCACTTCAATCCGGGCAAACACAAACATGGCGGCCCCTACGAGCCCGAGCGTCATGCCGGTGACCTGGGCAACATCACATTTAATGACAAAGGGGTCGCGAAGTTCAGCTTTGTGGTTGGCGGCATCTCGGTCAGCGACAGCAGGCCTGACGGCATCCTCGGCCGGGCAGTCGTCGTGCATGCCGCAGCCGATGACCTCGAAACCGACCCGACCGGCAACTCAGGTGGACGTGTAGCCTGCGGCGTTATCCGCTGAATTCACAGAAATAACGGCGGCGCTGTCCTGGCGTCGCCGGTTCACTCAGCGCCGAAGTTCAGCGCAATAATTCAGCCAGTCCCGGCGCCATGCGGCAAAGAAGACTGTCCGGTTGCTGCGCAGACGGTTGCAGGACATGCAACATGCCGTATATGCCCACCGCGGCAATCAGCAAACTGGCAACATAACGCACCCCAGAAATCTGCATCCAGCGTTTGGCGCGGCCGACGGCGGAACCGATCAGCAACAGATTGGGCAATGTACCCAGACCGAATGCAGCCAGAATCAAAGCGCCTTCAGCTGCATTGCCGGAAGCCAGTGCCGTCAGCAACACCGCATACACCATGCCGCAGGGCAGCCAGCCCCAGAGCGCGCCCAGACCCAACGCCTGCCACGGCGCAGTTACCGGAAGAAAATGGCGTGAAACAGGTTGCACCTGACGCCACAGCAGGCTTCCGGCGGCTTCGATGCCACGTGTGACCGGACGCACGCCGGCAACATTCAAGGCAACGACAATCAGCGTCGCCCCCATCAGGAACATCAGCAGATGCTGGGCCAGTGCGCCCCCCCTCAAGGCCATGCCGGCCTGCCCCAGGGCGCCGGCGAGGGCTCCCGCAAGTACATAACTGGCGATGCGGCCGAAGTTATAGGCCAACGGATAAGAAGGACCGCGTGGCTTGCCGTCCGCGCCCGGTGCGCAGGTCAGGCTGACAATACCGCCGCACATGGCCGCGCAATGTGCGCCGCCGAGCAGACCCGCCATGAAGGCGGTAAACGCCATGGTCTGCAGCCAGCCGTCCAAGGAAGAACTCCTAGATCACCCGCGAATAGCGCATGGTCTCACGTTCGCGGCGCAGGTATTTGTCGAACACCATGCACACATTGCGGATCAGCATGCGACCGCGCGGCGTGACGGTAATCCATTCGTCATCGAGTTGCACCAACCCGTCGGTCACCATCTGCCGCAGATCGGCCAGTTCTTCCTGGAAATACCGCTCGAAGTCGATCAGATAGGCGATTTCGATGGAGCGTTTCGACAGCTTGAACTGACAGGACAGCGACTGGATGACCGCCCGGCGCACCAGATCATCAGCCGAAAGTTCCAGTCCGCGCGCCACCGGCAACTGCCCCCGGTCAATCGCGTCATAGTAAGTTTCGAGATGACGGTGGTTCTGGTTGTAGGTTGGCCCGATCGCGCCGATCGCCGAAACACCCAGACCGATCAGATCGCATTCGGCATGGGTGGAATAACCCTGGAAATTGCGGTGCAGGTGGCCGTGGCGCTGCGCAACCGCGAGGGAGTCATCCGGTTTGGCGAAATGGTCCATGCCGATATAGACATAGCCCGCCTCGCCCAGCCTTTGCGCGGCCAGTCCCAGCAGCTTCAGTTTGACGTCCGGCGTCGGCAATTCTGCGTCGGCGATGCGCCGTTGCGGTTTGAAACGGGTCGGCAGGTGCGCGTAATTGTAAATTGCGATGCGGTCCGGCGATGCCGAGATCACCCGGCTCAGCGTACGGTTGAAACTGAGCAGGGTCTGCTTGGGCAGGCCGTAGATCAGATCGACATTGATCGATGAAAATCCGGAGTCCCGTGCCGCCGCCATCACCGCCAGCGTCTGCTCCTCGCTCTGGATGCGGTTGACCGCGCGCTGCACGTCCGGATCGAAATCCTGGACGCCCAGACTGACCCGGTTGAAACCCATGTCGCGCAACGCCTGCATCTGCGAGGCCTCAATGGTGCGCGGATCCAGCTCAATCGAATACTCGCCATGCTGCGACATCTGAAAGTGGCGCTTCAGGTGATCGCACAGCGAGGACATCTGCTCCATGCTGAAGAAGGTCGGCGTGCCGCCGCCCCAGTGCATCTGTTCGACAATGCGGTCATCCTTGAACAGGGGACCCTGCATGTCGATTTCGCGGAACAGATACTCCAAATACTTGTCACCCTTGCTGCGGTCCTTGGTGACCACCTTGTTGCACGCGCAATAAAAACAGACTGTGCTGCAAAACGGCAGATGAATGTAGATCGACAGAGCCCGGCGAATACCGCCGATATTGCGGCGTGCGGTCCATGACTGATAGGTTTCGGCGTTGAAGGCCTCAACAAAGCGATCCGCGGTCGGATACGAGGTATAACGCGGACCATTACGGTCCATGCGCCGGATCAGGTCGAGATCAACCTCTATCGGCAGTGGAGGGGGAGCGGCCAGCGAACTGTTCATAGTCAAAGGAAAATCGCGTAATGGCAGCCATTGTGACCAGCGGTGCCGGTTTAGAGTTTGACGCAGATCAAAACGGGGGTAAGATGGCAACCTTCATTCAATTTTTCTAATAATCCGATTTCGCACACCAGCATGGCCACCACCCTGCGCATCGTCGAGGTCGACAAGCTCAAAACCGCCTGCTCCACCTGCAGCCTGCAGGAGCTTTGCCTCCCGGCAGGCCTGTCCGCGGTTGAACTCCAGTCCGTCGACGAACTGATCGACCGCCGCCGCCCCGTCAAGCGCGGTGATTACCTGTTCCGCTCCGGGGCTGCTCTGCATTCGCTTTACGCGATCCGCTCGGGCTTCATTAAAAGCTGCGTGCTGCATGAAGACGGACGGGAACAGGTCGCCGGTTTTCACATGATGGGTGACCTGATGGGGCTGGATGCCATTGGCACCAACCAGCATTTGTGCGATGCGGTAGCACTGGAAGACAGCGAAGTCTGTGAAATACCGCTCAAGGATCTGGAAGGGTTATCACGCAATATTCCCTC
>JBILYA010000158.1:0-5566 GCA_044378065.1 Burkholderiales bacterium
GATGAAAACGCCGCCTCGATCGCGCAGGGTTACTGGAAGGCCAGCAACAAGCTGATGGCCGTCGGCCTGCATTCCAATGTCGGCCTGATGCATGCGTCGATGCCGATTTTCAATGCCTGGTGCGACCGCGCGCCGATGCTGATCCTCGGCGCCACCGGTCCCTGGGACGCCGCCAAGCGCCGTCCCTGGATTGACTGGATTCACACCTGCTCCGATCAGGCTGCGCTGGTGCGAAACTTCACCAAATGGGACAACCAGCCCGGCTCAACCGCTGCGGCAGTCGAGGCGATGATCCGTGGCGCACAACTCTCGATGACCCCGCCGCGTGCACCGGTGTATGTGAATCTCGACGTCACCATCCAGGAAGAAAAGCTCGAGGCGCCGCTGCCGATGCCCGACATGGCACGTTATGCGCCGCCGCCGATGGTGCGTCCGTCCGAATCCGAACTCGAAGCGGCGGCGAAGCTGCTGTCGAACGCGAAGAATCCGGTGATGCTCTGCGGTCGCGGTTCGCGCCGGCTCGACCACTGGAATGCCCGCGTCGCACTGGCCGAAAAACTCGACATGCGCGTGATCACCCAGATCAAACTCGCGGCGTCCTTCCCCACCGATCACCGGCTGCACGCCGCACCGCCGGCGAACCGTCTGGTGCCGGCCGCGAAAAAAACCCTGGCCGAGGCCGATGTGATCATCGCGCTCGACTGGCTGGATCTCGCCGGCGCGCTGAAGCAGACCTTCGGCAGCAAACCGGTCACCGCAAAAATCATCAACATTTCCAGCGACAGCCAGCTGCATCGCGGCTGGAGCATGGATTACCAGGCGCTGCCGCCGGCAGACGTGTGGATGAACTGCGAACCTGATGCCGCGGTACCGCTGCTGACCGCTGCGGTCACGGCACGTCCGCGCAAGATTGAAGGACCGGCCTATGCACTGGCCGGCGCTCCCGGCGAACCGCTGGCGCTGAAAGGCCTGGCCCATGCCTTTAATGCCGCCGTCGGCAAGCAGGACATCAGCATTACCCATCTGCCGCTGGGCTGGAGCGGCGCCTACACCCACTTCCGTCATCCGCTGGATTACCTCGGCTTTGACGGCGGTGGCGGCGTCGGCGCGGGACCCGGCCTGACCATCGGCGCAGCACTTGCACTCAAGGGCAGCGGCCGCATTCCCATCGGCCTGATGGGCGACGGTAACTTCCTGATGGGCAACACCGCGGTGTGGACGGCGGTGCACTATCAGATCCCCTGCCTGATGATCATTTGCAACAACCGCTCCTTCTTCAACGATGAACGCCATCAGGGCCATGTCGCCGAATACCGCGGCCGTCCGCCGGAAAACGCATGGATCGGCCAGAAGATCAATGATCCGGACATCGACATCGCGGCCATGGCGCGTGCGCAGGGCGCCGAAGGCATCGGTCCGGTCACCACGATGGCCGACATGCAACCGGCCATCGAGCGCGGCATCGCCATCGTCAAGGCCGGCGGCGTTTGTGTCATCGATGCCCGCGTTCTGCCGGGCTATGATGGCGAATAAGGCTGTACACCAAAACTAAAATTCCTGAGGAGAATCCGATGAAACAGTCCCGCCTCATCGTCACCGTGCTCGGAGCGGCGGCGCTGGCCGTTGCTCTGGGCGCCGGCGCCGCGGATTATCCGTCGCGCCCGATTCGCGTCATCGTGCCGCAAAGCGCCGGCGGCTCCACCGACGTCGCCGCGCGGGTGCTCACCGACAAACTGACGGAATCAATGAAACAGAACATCGTCGTTGATAACCGGCCCGGCGCCGGCAGTCTGAACGGCACCGAGACGGTCGCCAAATCCGCACCCGACGGCTACACGCTGCTGATCATCGCTGCGTCGCTGACCATCACGCCGGCACTGCAAAGCAACCTGCCCTTTGATCCGGTTCGTGATTTTGCGCCGATCACCCAGATCGTCGACCTGCCGCATATCGTCACGGTGCATCCGAACGTCGCCGCGAAATCCATCAGTGAACTGGTCGCTCTGCTCAAGGCCAAGCCCGGCCAGATCGCTGCGGGCTTCAGCGGCATCGGCACCAGCACCCACCTCGCCATCGAACTGTTCCAGTACATGAGCCAGACCAAAATGCTGCTGGTGCCGTACAAAGGCGGCGCGCCGGCGATGACCGCGCTGCTCGGCGGCGAAGTGCAGGTCAACTTTGCCACCAGTTCCACGGGTATTCCGCATATCCGCAGCGGCAAGCTGCGCGGTCTTGCCGTCACCGGCGCCAAACGCAGCACGGCGATTCCCGAACTGCCCACTGTCTCCGAAGCCGGCGTCAAGGGTTACCAGCACGCCTCCTGGGTCGGCATGCTGGCGCCGTCCAAAACGCCGAAGCCGGTGATCGAGCGCCTGCACGCCGAGTCGGTGAAGATCCTCGCGCGCAACGATATTCGCTCCTCATTCCTCAAGCAGGGCATGGAAGCGGAAGGCAACACGCCGCAGGAATTCGCCGCAACCATTACCCGCGAAGTTGATCAGTGGCTGAAACTGGTGAAGTCCGCCGGTATCAAGGTCCAGTAAGACGGCCGCACATAATAAAAAAGCCGCGGAGTGCATCCGCGGCTTTTTTGCTTCTGAAACAACCGTTTAAAACGACGACCTTACTTCTTTTTGTCGGCGTCAGGGCGGTAACTGGTTTCCGGCCGCAAACCCTTGCGCACGGCCTTCTCGCTGATACGGCCATTTTCCAGATAACCGCCGGTGGCGGCGCGTTTGCCGCCCTCGTCCCATACCGGGAGCCAGTCGCCCACGGGAGAGCCGAACCACGGCGCCTGGGGTCTCAGCTTGAGCAGACCGATTTCCTCCCAGATCTGGCGCGAGCGCTCCATGTATTCCTTCTTCGGCAGCGCAAACGGCGGCAGCAATTCCTTGGAGGTGGCATCAATCAGTAACGTCGCGTCTTCCTGGTCGGTCTCGTGCTCGCGCTCGGGACCGTGGCCGCCGCTGCGGTGTTTCAGTATCTGCAGGTCTTCCGCGGGGTTCATGCGGAAAGCCAGCGCCCAGAACAGTGCATCCGAATTTTCCGGATCGACGTCGTCATTCACTGCGATGCCGATCTTGCCGCAGTCGGCCTTGAACGCGCTCATGCCGTACAGCGCCCGCCACACTTCGCTGCGCGGCGTACCCTGCTCGACGGTAACGATGGTCATGCGCCGCAAAGCGGTCATGCGTTCGTGCAGCGTGACACGCTTTACGGTCTTCAATCCCAGCGTATTACGCAGATGCGACAGGAACATCGGCTCGAAGGACACGCGCTTGATCGCACTCGATTCGCTGGGCGTGACCTGACTCAGGTAGGACGCGACGATCGCATCCTTGCGATGGGTGATCGCGGTCACCCGCATCGGCATGTTGAACTGTTCGAGCGCCACATGGCCATGCGACTCGCCGAAAGGACCTTCCGGCTCGACATGCTCCAGATCGATCAGGCCCTCGATGACGATTTCAGCATCGGCCGGCACCATCAGATCGACCGTTTTCGCCTTGACCACATTGATCGGCGCACCGGCCACACCGCCGGCAACACCGACCTCATCGAGGTCGATCGGCAGCTTCATCGGCGCCACAAAGGCCACGCAGGGCGGCGCGCCGAGCACGATGGCCACCGGCATGGTCTTGTCGCCGCGTTTCTGGTGCTTCTGGTAATGCCGGTAACCGCCGGCGCCGCCGACCCGCGTCGCCATGCGCACGACCATGCGGTCGGGCGCTTTCAGGCCGGCGCGGTAGGTGCCGTGGTTCTGGACGCCGGTTTCCGGATCCTTGGTGATGACATTGGTTGCCGTCAGCGTCGGCGCGCCGTCAAAACCCGGCGTCGACACCGGGATCGGCAACGAGTCCAGCCCGTTGCCTTCGCCCAGCAGCTGATCACCGGTGATGACAACGTCCTGGCAGGCGCCGGTCTCGACAACGCGCGGCGGGATCGGATTGGCAATCGCCTTATCCCAGCGCTGCTGCACTTCTTCCAGCGGCGCACCCATGCCCACGCCGTAAATCTCGCGGTTGCCGGCAAAGGCGCCGACGACGACGGGGAATTTGTATTTCCGCCCCTGCGCATTGACGACATTGGTGAACAGGAAAGCCTTGCGTTCATGCTCTTCGATGCCGCCGACATACTGCCAGCGCACCAGCGGATGCATCTCCGCATCCTTGTCGATCGGACGGTCCACCTCGACGAGCAGGCCGCGCTGGCGCAGCGCATCGAGGTGGTCATGCAGATCCGCGTAACCGCGGTCACTTTTTTTCATGCTGTGACTGAACTCCTGTGACGCCGGTTATTTGGCGGCGCGGGTGGCAGACCACGGCGCGGTATTGCCGCCGGAGGTGACGGTGCCTTCGATACGGTTGCCGTTGACCTTGCCGGCGTAGCGGGCGTCACCCGCGGTAAAGCTGATCTCGTCACCGCGCAGACGGCCAAGCTGCACGTTCGACAATTTGCCGCCGCTGCTGACCGAGCCCTGCACCATCTGGTATTCCTGAGCGAGCTTGATTTCCTCATTGCCGGACTTCCACACGCCTTCCACCTTGGCGGGCACGATCCACATATAGGCGGTGCAGTAGCTGCTGCACTCACCCTTGGCGCCTTGCGTTTCATCCGACTTCCAGTCACCCATGGTGAAAGAGTTGGAGATCACGCGGGTGCCCGGCTTCATGTTGAGGATGGTCGGACGCAGCTTGACGTTGAGGTCGGGCAGCAGGAACAGCGTGATCACCGTCGCCTTGGAAAAGTCGGTTTCAAAAATATCGCCGTGGATGAAGGTTGCCTTGCCGGTGACGCCGGCCGCCGCCGCATTGCGGCGAGACAGTTCAACCATGTCCGGGTTGTATTCGACGCCGTAGGCGGTGGCGCCGCGCTTGGCTGCGGTGATCACCGTGCGGCCGTCGCCCGAGCCGAGGTCGTAATGAATGTCTTTGGCGGTCAGCTTGGCCATGTCGAGCATGCGGTCGACGAGACCCTGCGCGGTCGGCACCCAGACCACGTCCTTGCCGGCCTGACCGACTTCGGGCTGGAACTCCGTTTTGGCTGCGGGCTGGGCTTGTGCGATGGCGCCGGCGGCAAAGCACGACAGTACGAGCGCCAGCAGCGTGCGGCGCACCTGAATCATCGTAGACATGTTCAATCTCCGTATTGGGAATGTGGGGAAACCGTGCTGCGAAATGATACCGGATTCAGACTGCAAAATACGCGGCGGCGCTCCGGGATTATCATGGTGTTTTGGAGTATCGCCCCGGATGACCGCACCCTTGCCGCAACGCTCACTCGTCAAAGCCGCCTGTCCGCATGATTGTCCGGACACCTGTGCGATGGAAGTCACTGTCGAAGACGGCAAGGCCGTCGCCATACGCGGCGGCGACATGCCCTTCACCGCGGGCACCCTCTGCACCAAGGTGGCGCGCTACCTCGATCGCACTTATGCGCCGTCACGCATCCTTTACCCGATGAAACGCGTCGGCCGCAAAGGCGAAGGCCGCTTTGCGCGCATTTCCTGGGATGAGGCGCTCGACACCATTGCGACGCGTTTCAAAACCATCGCTGCTGAAGACCA
>JBILYA010000159.1:0-5518 GCA_044378065.1 Burkholderiales bacterium
ATATCCATGACTGGATGGAAGGGTATGTGCTGGTGGTCGATTCACCCTACCATGCCAAAACCAGCAGTCAGGGAAACGCCCGTGTCACCAACCTGCCTGCCGGGGAATACCGGGTCTGGTTCTGGCACCCCCACCAGCAAAAGCCTCCGCAGCAGCAAACTTTGAGAGTCCTGCAAAACGACAAGCGCCAGCTGACCACGCGGTTTGAAATCGAGAAACGCACACGCCGCGAAAAACCCCCGCTGCAGGCCGACAACTATGCCGGATAAAGTCTCTCCGCCGGGGATGCGGCCATCGCAAGGGTGGATAGACCGCTGGCAGACCGGCGCCGGATTCCGCACTGGTCAGCTGATGATGCTCATTGGCGTGGTTGTGCTGGCCACTGCCTGGGCTACCGAACAGGCCTATCTGCAGGTCCAGTCGACCAGAGTCATCTCGTCATTTTCGACGCTGCTCAGTCACAGCAACTCGGAAGTGCAGGAACTTTCGGAAGTACTGGCCTCAGACTATGGCCTGCGTGAAAGCCTTCTGACCAACGACCCGTATACCATCGACTCCACGCTGCAAAACCACAAGAAAAGAATTTCAGCGCAGCGCATGCTCGCTATTTCCGGCGACGCCCAGATCATCGGTGACACCGACAAGCGGATCAATAAGGGGACCCGTCTGGCGCAAAGCAGCCTGGCACCGATCATTAACCAGAAAATCACCACCCTGCATCTTTCCGAGGGAAAGCTGTTCCGCTACGCCAGGGCGGTGATCCTTGCGCCCAATCCGGCCGGAGAACTGGTCGTCGGTTACGACATGGAACAGCGTCTGACCAAGGACGCCGGGGATCTGATGAACATGAAAGTTGCATTTGCCTGTGCCGTTGACAAGTCAAACATGCGCATCAACCTGGGCAGCTTCAGTGAAGCCGCGCGACCGGCGCTTGAAAAACTGATGCAGAGCCCTGCTGCCAAGCTGGTCTTGGCTCGTACTGCCGGCAGCGAAAAAATCGTCGCCAGCCTGAATCTCGATACCAGTACGGGGGAGCGCTGCACTGCCATACTGGGCGAATCAGCCCCCCGTTCAAACAACGCCTTGCTGATTCTGGAGATCTTCGGCTGGCTGACGCTGATCATCGGACTGACCATCTTTTCCATCAGCGGACTGGTGGCGCGGAGAACATCAAAAGATCTGCAGGCCTGACGGCTGGACGCGAAGAGATCCCGGTCACTGCCGGTCACGCCGCCCGTCAGGTCACAATGTAATCGAGTTGGTTTTCCGGCAGCCAGATCGTGACTTCGGTACCTTTTCCGGGCTCACTGCTCAGCTTTACCCGTCCGTGCAGCAGCCCAAGGGTATCCTGAACGATTGACATGCCCAGACCGGTACCAAGGATATCCCCGGTAGTATCTGCGCGGTAGAAACGCTCGAATACCCGTTCCACGACCTCCGGCGACATGCCGATGCCGTCATCCCGCACCCTGAGAAGAATGCCGCGGACTTCATCCATGCTGCCCGCCTCGGCTTCCAGCGTGACAACCGTATCCGGACCGGAAAACTTGAAGGCATTGCTCAGCAGCTGGCGCAGCACAACTTCAATCCGGTCGCGATCGGTGTAGGCCTGTAACCCTGCCGCTACCGGCTGGAGCACCGCGCATCTGCCGTCAGGCGCTGTCACATCGGCGGCAATCGATTGCAGGAACGGCTGAATACTGACCGGCTGCAGATTCAACTCGCCAATTGCGCCGGCGTCGATGCGTGCAACATCCAGTAAATCTGCAGACATCATCGAAAGGCGCTTGGCGGTCTGATGAATGGTGTTCAGCAGATCGTGACGGGTCTCTTCATCGAGCTTGCGATTGAGCAGGATTTCGGAAAACCCCAAAACGCTGGTCAGCGGCGTGCGCAACTCATGGGCGGCAGTCCGCAGGAACTCGCTTTTCGCGCGCTCGACTGCAGCCTCGCCGCTGACGTCACGGAAAAAGAAAATGTCGCCGCCACCGGTTTCCGTGGCAATGAGGCAGGAACGGGCCAGCACCATTGAGCGCGGACGCGCCAGCCGGAGCAAGACCTGCTTGCTCTGTACCGGACTGGACATCGGGGTGTAAAGGCTGCCCTCGACCACAGCCTGCTGTCCGATCGTATCGAGCGCATCCAGACTGCGCCCAACCACATCCTTGGCGTTAAGACCGAACATGCGCAGCAGCGCCGGATTGGCAAAAGTGGCGCGGCCCGCGGCATCGGTGACCAGAATGCCGTCTGGACTCATCCGGTAGATCTGGTCCATCAGCTGCGCCCTCTGCGTGGCCAGGGCCTCGGCCTCCTGCAGCGCGGTCACATCGGTACAGATGCCGTCGATCGCCTGCAGCCGTCCGGCAGGATCAAATTTTCCGGTGAGCCGGTCATTGAACCAGCGCCACCGGCCGCTGACATCTTTCAAGCGGTAGCGGATCGACAGCGGTTTACCGGCTTGCAGGGAACCGACAGCGGCATCGATCAGTGCACGGTCCTCGTCGTGAATCAGACCATCACGGAATGTCGCGGCGTCCAGTATCAGGGCGGGCGCATAACCAAGCAGTTGCTCGATCGCAGGACTCACTGCCAGCACAGCACCGTTCTGCGGCTGCCAGGTCCAGGTGAAGGTGACCGATTCCTCGGATACCCGGGACAGGCTGCGCTCTGTCAGCTCCAGGCGCTCAGTACGCTCGCGCAACATCTGCTTCAGCCGCATATCCGAGAGGTGAAGCTCGCTCAGCATCCGGTTGAAGGTTTCGATTAACTGACCGATTTCATCGCTGCGTGCGGGCAGTTGCAACTGCAGCGTCGTGCCCATATCCTTGATGTTCGCCATCAGTGCGCTCAGCTGGGTCAGCGGCTCGGTCATGCGCTTGCCGACCATGCGCGCCAGCACCACCGCGATGACCAGCGACAGCATCGCCAGCAGCAGATACGCCAGATTGAAATAACTCAGCGGCTGAAGAACACGCGCCTCTTCAATGGAAGCCACTGCGGATATCCCCAGATCGGGTAATTTGATCTGAGGACCCAGAGCCACCGACTGCATCAACCAGCCACCGCCGGAATCCTGTATACCCGCCAGAACATCCCCGTTACTGCCGGTTAATGACCAGTTGATCCCGTCGGCCGTGTCGCCGGCAGCACTGCGCAACAGGCCGTCCAGATCCAACGAGATGATTAATGCGCCCTCCCGGGTACCGGTCGCCTTGTAATACAGCGGATAGGCGATCAGCAGGCGGTAGCGTGATCCGTCAAGAAATAGCCGTGTCGCCGGCGGATTCTGCGTGTCCGGAAAAGCGTGCGCAAACGCGGTGTGACCCTTGGGTGCGAATTCCGCACCCTGCACCACGATTGGACGCCCGCGGTAGTCATGGATGCTGATGATGGTCTGTTTTTCGGGAAACAGTGCGATATCCCGCAAACGGCTGACGACAGTACCGGTGAGTTCGGCATCAACGAGTACATTGGCAATCAACTGACTGTCGGCGAGACGCCGGCTGGCCTCCAGACCCTGCTCCAGGGTTCCCGCCAGCCGGGCCGCCAACGTATTAGCGTGCGCAGCCAGGGTGGTCTGCGCCTGCTGGTCGAGCTGGCTGCGCAGAAAACCGTAGGTGGCGCCGATCAAGAGAAACAACACGAGCACGGTCACCGACAGTGTGGCGACCGAAATGCGGTTGGAAATGCTGCGGTCAATCCATTCACGGAATGCCGTATTCAGGCGCCGATTGATTTGTCGCAAACCCATGGGACTCAGCGCCGGGGTTTGCTGCGGGTGTTGTCGAGGCTGCCGTCGCTGCGCAGCCTGAACACGGCGATATCGGTGGAGGCCAGTGCATCCGGGCTTCCTCCGGCATAAGGATTACGGTAAAGCTTCAGCACGCCGCGGTATTCGCCCGGGTTCTGTAAAGCCCCGCGTATCGCTGCGCGGTCCCCGCTTCCGGAGCGGGCAATCGCTGCCGCCAGCAATCGGGTCAGATCGTACGCTTGCAGGGCCGCAGCAGGAACCGGCACTTTTCCCGAATAGCGTTCCGGCAGCTGTGTCGCGATACGCTCAAGCACCACCGCAGACTGTCGGCTGTCAGGCATCACGGGGTGCGCTACGCTCAGATCAAAGCCTTTTCCTTCGGGAGAAATCGTCAGAGCAGTCCTGCCTGAGATTGCCGTCCAGTGCAGATAAAACGGCAACCGGGGTATCTCCGGATTGGCCGCGAGTTCGCGCAGCAGAATCCTGCTGTCGCTGTCATTCGTGATCAGGATCAGCGCATCTGCGCCGCGGTCGATGACCGCCTTGTAAGAAGCCATCAGGGATGGCGACGCACTCTCATACCAATGCGGTTCGATCACACTGAGCAAATCGCCGGGTTTCGACAGAGACAGCGCCTCCCTTGCGACGCGACGTCCCCAGGCATTGGATGGCAGCAGCAAACCAATCCGCCGGTATCCCCGTTGCCGCGACTCACTGAGAATAAGCCGCAGATTTTCGCGCTCGCTGATCGCCAACCTGAACACATATCGGGCCGGGGACTCGCTGACCGGGTCCGGTTCCGCACCCACCCAGGGAATCAGTATCGGTGTCTTGAGACTGTCGGCGGCTTTGGCCAGTTCATTGCCGAGGCTGACCGAAACGCCGGCAAAAATGCCCGCCATTGCCGGCAGCGAAGCCAGTTCGCGAAAATTGTCGAGGCCTCGTGCCGGTAATCCGCGATCATCCCGCTCGACCAGTTCGAGCGGCCGGCCGGACAATGCGCCGCCCCCGGCATTGATCTCGGCAATCGCCGTGCGGATCCCCGCACGGATGGACTGGCCGGCAGCGCTGGTGGGATGCTCCAGTTCCGCCGTCAATCCGATCAGGATCGTCGGCACCTCGGCGAGGAGCGGCTGCGGCTGCAGCAGGAGCAGAGCAAACAGGCCGAACAACCTTGCAGCGCGAGTAAACACGACCCGCTCAGCAATCCGCGAGGAATGCCAGAACACGCTCCCGAAGATTTTCCGGGCTGAATGGTTTGATGATGTAATCATCCGCGCCCGCTTTTTGTCCCTCGAGTACATCAGCCTGCTGCCCGCGCGCCGTGACCAGAATCAGCCTTGTACCTGCCACAGCGGCATCGGCACGAACCCGGCGACAGACTTCAAGGCCGTCAATGCCGGGCATCATGATGTCGATCAGTGCGACGCGGGGTTTTTCAGAAACGATCAACCTGACGGCATCGAGACCGTTTGCGGCTTCGACAATCCGGCAGTCGTCGCCGGCAAAAGTAATACGGATCAGCTTGCGCAGTTCCAGCTTGTCGTCGGCGACAACTACGGTGAATGGGGCCATGCCAGTCATATCGGTATGTTCCGCAATCTTGCGAGGACGGATAACAATGGGGTGGTAAGAAGGTTGAATGGCCGTGTCGCAGCCATGGTCTTGATTCTATCAAAAACCCCTTCTGTACCCCATGCCGGGAACGCCTATGCAGGACAAAATGACTGCATGCTGAAACAGCAACGAAACAGCACCGCCACAAAC
>JBILYA010000280.1:0-3604 GCA_044378065.1 Burkholderiales bacterium
CGCTTGCACGCGCTACGCGCACAACCTGTAGTCAAAGCCGGTAAAGCAGAAATCATCAAGCGCCAGGGATCACGACGGACCGAATGGAGCGGGCGCTCGAGGATTGAAAAATCAGTGCCAACACAACGCCAACTGGAGTTTTAGAAGGGGCTGCCGCCCCTTAACGCAGGGCCGATAAAGGATTGCGTTCCAAGCAGTAGCACTGACGAGGAAATCAACAACGCAGGGCTTTGAGATTTACATGTGTTGACAACAGTCCCGGCACCGATTTCAGGAAGGCGGCGATCTGCGCTTCGCCCCAGCCGCCAAAGGCGCAGTTGCGACGGCATTTGTCCTCAATTTCGGCGCGCGTCAGAGGCTCCTGTGCACCGCCGCGGATATGCGGCTGGCGCTCTTCGAACACCCGTCCGTCCTTCAGTGTCATCCGTACGTGACCGGTGTAGGCCTTGGGATAGGGATTGTTCGGATCAACAACGTATTTCACGTTCATCACGCACGGTCTCCTCGGTGAAAGCGGCCAGCCCCGCGCCGCCGGTAACAAAGGCCACGGCGATATTGAACGGCGCGCTGAACTTTGCGGCGTATTCATTGGCCGGACGCTGCTTGGCCGGCAGCGGATCCCACAGCCGGTGCACATAACCTTCTGCGGTTTCGCACAGCACATCGACCACGTCTTCCGCGGCAAAGCCTTTTTTCGCCAGACGCAGCGCGCAGTCGGCATAAGGCTGATTCATCGTGCCCGTCGCATAGGGCTTGAAGGTGATCCGCGACATGTACCAGTCCTTGCCGAAATCCCGGGTCAGCACGTCATAGTCACCGGCCGCGGAACGGGCAAAGGCGTAATAAAGGCCGTGGGTGCCTTCAAATACCGTGCGCGGCCCGAGGAAGCCCTGCTGACCGAATCGCGCCGCCTGAATGCCGACCTGCGCGGCCCAGCCGGCATGCATGCGTTTGGTCCATGCGCCTTCCGCGAGATATTCAATGATGCCGCTGGCCATGCTGCCGGCGATGCCCAGTGCATCCACGGTCTGCTGCTGTGTCAATTTCATCGTCCGCGCCACCGCCAGCGTCGCCCCCATCGCGCCGAGCACCGCCGTCGGATGGAAACCGGATTTGTGGATAGCCTTGGGGATCACCATCGACATCCGGCACAGCACTTCAACGCCGGCGACAAATCCGGCCAGCACGTCGCGCCCGTCACAGCCGAAACGCTCCGCCGCCGCCAGCACTGCCGGGCCGATCACTGTGCTCGAATGCACCGGACCGCCTTCGAAGGTGTCGTCAAAATCCTCGCCGTGGGTCGCCGTACCGTTGATCAGCGCCGCTGCTTCTGCGGAGAAAGTCTGGGTATGGCCGATGGCCGTGCACGGTCCACCCGCATCGACACCGGCAATCACCGCCTTGATGTAATCGGTATTGCGTGCTGCAACACACAGGCCGACCACATCGATCAACAGTTCTTCGGCGCGCGCGAGCACTTCCGCGGGAATGGCATCGACAGTCAGTGCCAGGGTTTGTTTGGCCAGCCGCTCGGCGACCGCGACTTCAGGCAATTTTTCACTCATTGTTTCATCCGCTACAGGTCAAAAAAACGGGGGCTTTCACCCCCGTGTCTGGCGTGACTGCAATCAGCAGCCACGCATTCGCAGGGCCGGTCAGCGTACGACCGGGGTGCCCGCTTCTTTCAGGATTTCGCGCATCTGGTTGGTGAAGGTGTCGAAGAATTTGCCGAGCTCGACCGATTTCTGGAAGCCGTCCTCAAACTGCTGCTCTTCCAGATACTTGCGCCAGGTCGGCGTTTTCACCATGCGCTGGAACAGGTCTTCGTAATAAGCCACAACATCCGGCGCCACACCCGACGGCATCACCACGCCGCGCACCTGCGGCACATTGGGGATTTCGTAACCGGCTTCTTTCAGCGTCGGAATATTCGGGTAAGCGGCCAGGCGCTTGTCAGCAACCTGCGCAATAACGCGCATGCCACCGGCCTTGATGTGCTCGCCGGCTTCCTGCGGCTCGATCACCATCATGTTGACGTGACCACCCAGCAGCGCAGCAATGCGTTCGCCGCCACCCGGGAAGGAGATATAGGCCCAGTTGGCGCCGGTCGATTTCATCAGCAGCTGACGCACTACGTTGTCGCGGCTGGTCTGCGAACCGCCGGACTGCTTCAGCGTACCCGGGGCTTTTTTCGCCGCTTCGATGAAATCTTTCATCGTCTTGAACGGCGCATCGGCTTTCACCGCGATCACCGCCGGCTCCAGCACCAGACGGGCCACAGGCTGCATGTCTTTGAGCGTGAATTTGGCTTCAGCACGCACCAGCGGATTGGTCAGCCAGTTGCCGGTAAAAATAGCGATGGTGTGGGTATCACCCTTTTTCTCGGCAACATAGGCCATTGCGCGGAGGCCACCACCGCCGTCTCGGTTGTTAACCTGGAAACGCACCGGCGCGAGGTTTTCCTTTTCGATCAGCTGGGTCATGAAGCGGGCCAGCACGTCTGCTCCGCCGCCGGGACCGGTATGCACCACAATTTCAACCGGCTTGGTCGGTTTGAACTGGGCCCAGGCCGGTGCCGCCGCCAGAGCTGCCGCGCAAGCGGCCAAGATGATGGATGTGCGCAATTTCATGATCACTTCTCCTCGTAAATTAAACGGCGGTCTCCGCCGTTGAATATTCAGCTGAATTGACAATCGTTCAGCCGTTTTCCTCGATCGCCCTGACCCGCCAGGAATTGACTTTCCGGAACAACGGCATGACCAGCAGCAATACCGCCAGAATCAACATTGTGGCCGAAATCGGCCTCGACACCAGAATACCCAGATCACCCTGCGACATCATCAGCGACTGGCGCAAGGCGCGCTCCATGGAGTCGCCGAGCACCAGGCCCAGTATCAAGGGCGCCGACGGGTAATCCAGCCGGCGCATCAGATACCCCAGCAGACCGAAGGCCGCCAGCATATAGCAGTCAAACAGGCTGCTCGACACCGTGTAGACACCAACCAGGGAAATACCCAGGATGATCGGATACAGCAGATAGGACGGCAGCTTGAGGATTTGCGCGAACAGCGGAATCAGCGGCAGGTTGAGCACCAGCAGCATGACGTTGCCGACATACATGCTGGCCACCAGCCCCCAGAACAGCTCCGGATTGTCCTGAATCATAAGCGGCCCGGGTTTCAGTCCCCACAGCACAAATGCGGCGAGCAGGATCGCCGTGGTGCCGGAACCGGGAATGCCCAGCGTCAGCAGCGGTACGAGCGCACCGCCGGTCTCCGAGTTGTTGGCGCCTTCCGGTGCGGCAACGCCCTCAGGCACGCCAGTACCGAATTTCTCCGGATGTTTGGAGACGGCCTTCTCGAGGCCATAGGAAATGAACGAAGCGATCGTCGAACCGGCGCCGGGCAGCACACCGATGATGAAACCGACCACAGAACCGTTGATGAAGGCAAAGCGGCAGGCCTTGAGTTCCTCCATGGTCGGCAACAGGTTGCGCAGTCCCTTGGGCACCGGCAGCATTGTGCCTTCTTCGCGCTGCTCCATATTGGCGAACACTTCGCTCAGCGCAAACACACCGATGGCGACGATCACAAAATCCACACCA
>JBILYA010000005.1:0-20369 GCA_044378065.1 Burkholderiales bacterium
AGAGTTCACATGTTATGATCGCCGGGCAAAATTTGCGGGGGAGAGTGATCAATGTCTGACAACAATTCGCAGACCGTCAGCCTAGACGGCATCAGTGAAGAGGCGCGCAAGCGCGTCGCGGAACTGATCGAAGAAGAAGAGGGCGCGCATAACCGTTATCGCGGCGTGCTGGCGGTGATCCTGACGGCAGCGGCAGTGGTGATGTCGCTGTTCCATCTCTACTCTGCGGTCGAAATCGTCCCCGCTTACATTCTGCGTCCGGTTCACGTCGCATTTGCGCTGGCGCTGGTGTTCCTGATGTTCCCCGCGGCAAAACGTTTCCGCCACCGGCTGATGTGGTGGGATGTGATTTTTGCAATCCTCTCCGTCGCTGTTGTTGCCTACATGCTTTATTTCGGCGACGAGTTCGGCGACCGTGCGGTAACGCCGACAGTGATGGACCAGGTCTTTGGCGTCGGATTGATCCTGCTGATTCTCGAAGGCAACCGGCGCAGTTCGACCTGGATCCTGCCGGTGATCGTGCTGGCCTTCCTCGCGTATGCGCTGTTCGGGCCGCATCTGCCGCAGCCGTGGACGCACAAGGGTTACGACATCGCGCGCCTGACCGGCTCCCTGTATATGACGCTGGAGGGCATCTTCGGTGTCGCGGTTGATGTGTCGTCGACGCTGATTATCCTGTTCACGATTTACGGTGCTTTCCTGCAGTATTCCGGCGCCGGCAAGTTCTTCATTGATTTTTCGTTCTCGGCGATGGGCGGTAAGCCCTCAAGCGCGGGTCGTGCGGTGGTGATGGGTTCCTTCCTGCTCGGCGGTCCCTCGGGTTCCGGTGTGGCGACAACGGTCACGCTGGGTGCGGTCGCCTATCCGCTGCTGGCGAAGTCGGGTTACGGCAAGGAGGCCGCGGGCGGCCTGCTCGCAGCCGGTGGTCTGGGCGCGATCATTTCACCGCCGGTGCTCGGTGCGGCGGCGTTCCTGATCGCGGAATTCCTGAAGATCTCCTACCTCGACGTGATCCTGATGGCGACGATCCCGACGGTATTGTTCTACCTCGCGATTTTCGTGATGGTCGAGATCGATGCGCGCAAGTTCAACATGAAAGTGGTTGCGCTGGAAAAACACCATCGCGCCGGTGCATTGGCGAAAAAATACTGGTTCCATTTCGTATCGCTGATTGCGATTGTTGTTTTCATGATGATGGGTTATTCACCGGTGATGTCGGTGTTCTGGGCGACCGTGGTCACGGCACTGCTGTCCTTTCTGCAGCGGGATTGCGCGCTGATTTCCTACGACTGGTTTCGCGGCCGTATGCCCTGGATGAAGGGCTTCTGGGAATCCGGTTTCATCAAGGCCCTGGAAGGCGGATCGGTGGGCGTGCTTAATGTCGCCATGACCTGCGCTTCCGCCGGCATCATCGTTGGCGTGGTAACGCTGACCGGACTGGGTCTCAAGTTCAGTTCGATCGTGCTGACCTATGCCGAGTCGGGTGCGCAGGCGCTGGTCAGCCTGTTTACCGCGCTGGGCGTTTCGGACACGGTCAAACTGTTGCATGACATGCGTTTGCTGCTGACCGCGTTCTATACCTCGATGATTGTCTGGATTGTCGGTCTTGCAGTGCCGGTGACGGCGTCCTACATCATCTGCGCTGTGATTGCTGCGCCGGCGCTGATGAAGCTCGGTGTGCCGGATTTTGCAGCGCATATGTTCATTTTCTATTACGCCGTGCTGTCTGAAGTCTCGCCGCCGACCGCGCTGTCGCCATTCGCCGCTGCGGCGATTACCGGCGGCGGCCCGTACCGCACGACGCTGCAGTGCTGGAAGTACACCGCACCTGCTTTCCTGGTGCCGTTCATGTTCGTGCTCGATCCTTCCGGCGTCGGTCTGCTGCTCGGCGGTTCGTTCAAGAATCTGGCGCAGGCGGATTGGGGCGCCATCGCGGTGATTACAGTCACAGCGATCATCGGCATCGTTGCCCTGGCCGGCGGCTTGCAGGGTTGGCTGTTGCGCAAGACCACGCTACCCGAACGCTGGATGCTGATCATTGCCGGCCTTGCGCTGGTGTACCCGACGACGTTCTGCGACGTCCTCGGCCTGGTGCTGGTGACCGTGGTTGTCCTGTTGCAGAAGTTGCGATCCGGGGCGCCGGCAATCGCGTGAACGCCGCGCCGCCGGAAACACGCTATGCCACACCGTTTGCGGTGCTGGGCATTGTGACCGACGGCGTAGTCGTCACCGGTGTGCGGTATCTGCCGCTGCAAACCGCGGCGAGGGCGCCGCATGACCGTGCAGCGGAGCGGGCCTGCCGCGAGATCGAGCGTTATCTGGATGATCCGGCGTATGTCTTCCAATTGCCTTATCGACTGGAAGGCACAACCTTCCAGCGCCGCGTGTGGTGTGAGATCGAGAAATTATTTCCAATAAAAACAATTACCTACGGCGATCTGGCGCGACGCATCGGCAGTGCTGCCCGTGCTGTCGGCGGCGCCTGCGGTACCAATCCCGTGCCCTTGTTCGTGCCCTGCCATCGGGTGCTCGCCGCCAGCGGCGGGCTCGGCGGTTTCATGGGCGGCAAGGATGATTTTCCATTGAGTGTGAAACGCTGGCTGCTGCGACATGAAGGCCTCCTCGATACAACGCATTGACGAGTTCTGCGATGCGCTGTGGCTGGAGGACGGCCTGTCGCGCAACACCCTCGACAGCTATCGCCGCGACCTCAAACAGTTCGCGGCATGGCTGGAGGCGAAGAACGGCTGCGATCTGCTCGCTGCTGAACAGCCGATGATTCAGGATTATCTGGCGCACAAGTTTCGCGCGAAGGCGCGCGCTTCAACCGCGGCGCGACTGCTGTCCAGTCTGAAACGGTTTTACCGCCATGCCGCGCGGCAGAATCTGATCACGGTGGATCCGACGCTGCGCATCGAAGCGCCGAAGCTGCCGCGCTCGCTGCCGAAAACACTGACTGAGGACGATGTCGAAAGTCTGCTCGCCGCGCCGGCTGTGGATGAACCGCTGGGTCTGCGCGACCGTGCGATGCTGGAGGTGTTGTATGCCAGCGGGTTGAGGGTATCGGAACTGGTGACACTGAAAACGCCGCAGATCAGCCGCGACATGGGTGTGGTGCGCGTACTGGGCAAGGGTTCGAAGGAGCGCCTGGTGCCGTTGGGCGAAGAGGCGCTGGGCTGGCTGGAGCGTTATCTGCGTGAATCGCGTCCGGCGCTGCTCGGTCAACGGGTCAGCGATGCGCTGTTTGTCACCGCACGCGCCTCGGCAATGACCCGCCAGTCGTTCTGGCACCTGATCCGGCGTTATTCGCTGCAGGCCGGGCTGCACAAGCCGATTTCACCGCACACCTTGCGCCATGCCTTCGCCACGCATCTGCTCAACCACGGCGCGGACCTGCGTGTGGTGCAGTTGCTGCTCGGGCATTCGGATATTTCAACGACGCAGATTTACACCCACGTCGCGCGCGAGCGCATGAAGCAGTTGCACGCCAAACATCACCCGCGGGGCTAAGCGTAAAAGCGCGATGCGTTCTAAATGCGTTTGCCGCGCTCAATGCTGACGCCCAGCCGTTTGACGCCGGCGAGCGGCGACAGCTTGGCAATGGTAATGCGCAGCCACGGCGCCTTGAAGTCGCGGATCACCAGTTGGGCGATGGATTCAGCTGCGTGTTCGAGCAGCGCGAAATGCTGCTCCGCAAACAGCTTGCGGATATCAGCGACGACTTCGGCGTAGTCGATGGTGTCTTCGATGCGGTCGCTGTGCGCGGCATGTTCGCCGCGCAGCCCGATTTCGAGATCGAGCTGTATGGTCTGCGCCACCTGCTTTTCCCGTTCATAAATGCCGATGCGGGTATCGATGCGCAGCTCGTTGATGAATATGGTGTCCATGGATGTATGCGGGGTGCTGCGGTTGACTTGCGCTAGAATGGCCGGCGCCATTTTAGCCCAGAGAGAATTGCCTTGGATTTATTGATCATTGTGCTGGTTGCCTACCTGCTGGGTTCGGTGTCATTTGCCGTCGTGGTCAGCCGCGCCTACCGGCTGCCGGATCCGCGCGAATACGGTTCGGGTAATCCCGGCGCCACCAATGTGCTGCGCAGCGGCCGCAAATCGGCGGCGGTGCTGACGCTGCTCGGCGACTGCGCCAAAGGCTGGGTGGCGGTGTTCTTTGCGCAGCAATGGAGCGCTGACGGCCGTGAACTGGCGATGGCGATTGCGGCTCTGGCGGTGATCCTCGGCCACATGTATCCGTTGTTCCACGGGTTCAAAGGCGGCAAGGGTGTGGCGACCGCTCTGGGTGTACTGCTGGGACTGAATCCGGTTCTGGCGTTGGGCACACTGACGACGTGGATCACCATCGCCATGTTTTTCCGTTACTCGTCGCTGGCCGCACTGGTGTCGGCGCTGTTCGCGGCTTTTTTTACGCTGATCCTGTTCAATCCCGCGCATCCCTTTGTCTGGTCGGTGGCGCTGATTTCAGCGTTGCTGATCTGGCGTCACCGCTCCAACATCCGCAATCTGCTCGCCGGCAAGGAACGCAAGCTTGGCGCCAAGGCCGACGCTTAGACGGTCGACAGGCTGGCCAGATCCCAGCGCGGCCGGACGGTAAAGCCGGGCGCGGTTTCGCACAGACCTTTCTGCAGTCGCAGGGCGCCGGCAAACGCGATCATCGCGCCGTTGTCGGTACAGAATTCCAGCGGCGGGTAATTCACCGTATAACCACGGCGTTTGGCCGAGGCTGTGAGTTGTTCGCGCAGCAGCCGGTTGGCGCCGACGCCACCGGCAACCACCAGCCGTTCCAGTCCGGTCTGTTCCAGCGCAGCGAGGGCCTTGGTGACCAGTACATCCGCAATGGCGGCCTGCAATTCGGCCGCCAGATCGGCACGGCCCTGTTCATCCGGCGGCTGGTTGCGAACGGCAGTCAGTACCGCAGTCTTCAATCCGCTGAAACTGAAATCGAGATTGTCACTGCGCAGCATCGGGCGCGGCAACGTGTAACGACCGGCGCGTCCGCTTTCGGCTAATGCGGCGATAGCCGGACCGCCCGGATAACCCAGTCCCAGCAGCTTGGCGGATTTGTCGAAGGCTTCGCCGGCAGCGTCATCGACGGTTTCGCCGAGCAGGGTGTAGTCGCCAACGCCGCCGACCCGCATCAGCTGCGTGTGCCCGCCGGAGACCAGCAGCGCGACAAATGGAAACGGCGGTGCAGGATCGGCGAGCAGCGGCGACAGCAGATGGCCTTCAAGGTGATGTACGCCGATCGCCGGTTTGCCCAGTGCATGGGCAAGGCTGGCGCCGATGCCGGCGCCGACCAGCAAGGCACCGGCCAGTCCGGGGCCCGCGGTATAAGCCACCGCATCGAGTTCGGCCAGTGTTGCCTGCGCTTGCGCCAGTACCTGGCGGGTCAGCGGCAGCACCCGGCGGATGTGGTCGCGGGACGCCAGTTCCGGAACCACGCCACCGTAATCGGCGTGCAGGGCGACCTGGGTATGCAGGGCGTGGGCGAGCAGGCCGCGGTCGGTGTCATAGAGCGCGATGCCGGTTTCGTCGCAGGAGGTTTCGATGCCAAGTACGAGCACGGGATCAGCCTGAAAATGCGCAAAAAGGCGTAAAAATAGGGGTCAAAGCGGCAAAAACGGGCTGAAAATGGCAAAATCAGCAGTTGGTCGATTGGGGTGTTGTATCGGGGGCTTCCCGGCACGGTTATCCGTGTACCTTTGAAAACAGCGGCCGGGCTGGTTATAATACTCGTTTTCCCGAATCCAGCCCCTGAGGTTTCATGACCACCGTACGTGTCAAAGAAAACGAGCCGTTTGAAGTGGCCCTGCGCCGTTTCAAGCGCACTGTTGAAAAAACCGGTCTCCTGACCGAGCTGCGCGCCCGCGAGTTTTACGAAAAACCCACCGCAGAGCGCAAGCGCAAGCTTGCCGCCGCCGTGAAGCGCACGCACAAGCGTCTGCGCTCGCAGCTGTTGCCGCCGAAACTGTACTGATCAGTACGGTCCGCGTTGCTGAAGGGTGCAGGGGCCTAGCCTCGCACCCTTTTGTCTTTTGTGCGGCCCGTTTCATTCCGGAGATTGGCTATGTCCCTGCGTGACCAGATCAATGATGACCTGAAAGCTGCGATGCGCAGCGGTGAAACCGTGCGCCGCGACACCATCCGCCTGCTGACCGCCGCGCTGAAGCAGCGCGAAGTCGACGAGCGCAAGACGCTGACCGATGGCGATGTGCTGGTCGTGATCGAGAAAATGATCAAGCAGCGTCGCGATTCAATCAGTCAGTTTGAGCAGGGCGGGCGTCAGGATCTGGCGGACAAGGAAAAGCAGGAACTCACGCTGCTGCAGACTTACATGCCGCAGGCGATGGGCGAGGACGAGTTGGCCGCGGCGATTGCAGCCGCCGTCAGTGAATCCGGCGCCGCGGGCCCTGCCGACATGGGCAAGGTGATGGCTGTTCTGAAGCCCAAGCTGGCCGGACGTGCCGACATGGGCAAGGTGTCGGCTGCCGTAAAGGCGCGGCTTACCCAATCGTAATTCATTGTATTGAATGACCTTCCCGGGATATCCGGGCGGGTTGAAGCGGACCGGCGCCGCAGGGCTGTGGCGCCTCTATAATCCAGCGATCAAGTCCGGGCCGGCACAACGCCGGTCTTTCAGGAGTGGGGTCGACCGCAGCACATGATTCCGCAATCGTTTATCCAGGATCTGCTGGGCCGGGTCGACATCGTCGAAGTGGTCGACCGTTACGTGAAGCTCAAGCGTAGCGGCGCCAACTATTCCGCCTGCTGTCCTTTCCACACCGAGAAATCACCGTCGTTTACGGTGAGCCCGACCAAGCAGTTTTATCACTGCTTCGGCTGCGGCGCTCATGGTACGGCCATCGGTTTCCTGATGGAATACAGCGGCATGGGGTTTGTCGACGCAGTGAAGGATCTCGCCCAGGGCGTCGGCATGCAGGTGCCGGAAGCGCCGCGTTCCGAGTTTGAGCAGCGCCGCGCTGAAGACGGCCCCGATCTTTACGGCGCGCTGCTGAAGGCCGCACAGTTTTACCGCAACCAGCTCAAGGATGCGCCACAGGCGATAGAGTATCTGAAGCGCCGCGGACTTTCCGGCGACATCGCCAAAAAATTCGGCATTGGTTATGCACCGGATGGCTGGCAGGGACTGGAGCAGGTATTTCCGGATTACGCCGACAAGGCGCTCACCGCGGCAGGCCTGGTCAAACAGAATGACGAAGGCCGGCGTTACGACGTGTTCCGTGACCGCATCATGTTTCCGATCGTCGATGTCAAAGGCAACATCATCGGTTTCGGCGGTCGTGTGCTCGGCGACGGCGAACCCAAATACCTGAATTCGCCGGAAACCGCGGTGTTCGAAAAAGGCCGGGAGTTGTATGGCCTGTTCAATGCGCGGCGCGCGATACGTGACGCGGGTTGTGTGATTGTCGTCGAAGGGTATATGGATGTTGTCGCGCTGGCGCAGGCGGGCATTGAATACGCAGTGGCGACGCTGGGCACGGCGACAACACCCATTCATGTGCAAAAACTGCTGCGCCAGTCGGATGAAGTGGTGTTCTGTTTTGACGGCGATGCCGCCGGGCGGCGCGCGGCCTGGCGCGCACTGGAAAACAGCCTGGCTCAACTCGCCGACGGCAAACAGCTGCGTTTCCTGTTCCTTCCGGACGGTGAAGATCCCGACACCTATGTGCGCAAAAACGGCAAGGCGGCGTTTGAGGAATTGCTGGTCAAGGCCGATCCGCTGTCGCGCTTCCTGATCGATGAGCTGCGGCGCAACGTCGATATCAATGCACCCGAGGGTCGCGCCAAACTGCTGCAGCAGGCGAAACCGCTGGTGAAGCAGATTGCGGCGCCGATGTTCTCGCTGATGATCCGCAAGGAACTGGCGCAGGTCACCGGGGTGTTGCAGCAGGAGTTGGATAATGAATTTGAGATCAGAACGGTGGCCAGCAGCGCGCCTGCGCCGGCACGTCGCCAGTCTCCGGTGACGCAATCGATTCTGCGCACGGTGCTGGAACTGGTGGTGGCAGAGCCGCGGTTTGCCGCGCTGATCGGTCACGAAGACCTGCAACTGGGCAGCGAAGCGCCGGGTCTGGATCAGGCGGATCTGCAGGCTTTGCAGGCTGTGGTGGACGCCGTCAATGTCGGCGACGCGAAACTCAATCTGGGTGAGGCCTTCCGCGATACGCCGCATGAAGCCGCGGTGCGCAGCGCCGAAGCCGGGGCTTTGCGCTGGCAGGAGCGCTCACTGGAACCTTCGGAACTGGAGGCGGAGTTCTCGGGGGCTTGGCGACAGGCGCTCGACCGTATCCGCCGGGCGCGGATTGCGGCCTTGCTGGAGAAATCGCGGCGGCAGGGTTTGAGCGCCGAAGATCAGGCGCAATATCGCCTTTTACAACAAGCAGTTAGCCCCGCTCCCGGTAAGTGAATCTGGGGCGGTTTTAGGGTATAATTTACGGTTTTTCACCGAACCTTGCCCCGCGGAGCCTACGTAGATGGCCAAGCAATCCAAAGCAGCGAAATCCAAGGCAAAAAACGCGAAAGCGAAGCCCGCTAAAGCGAAAAGCTCTTCCCGCGTGAAACCGGCGTCGGTGAAATCCGCAAAAGCAAAATCGCGGCCGGTAACCAAGGCCAAGGCCGTCAAGGCAAAAGCACCCGCACGCGCGGTCGCAAAACGCCCGGCGCCGAAAGCAGCGGTGAAAGCGAAGCTCAAAAGCAAGGTCAAGCCTGCACCGAAAGCAGCGCCTAAAGCGGCCCCCAAATCAAAGGCTACATTGCGCCAGGAACAACGACTCGCGAATTTCAAGGAAGTCGCCAAGCAGGCATTGGCGAAAGTCAAAGCCGCAGCACAAGGCCAGGAAAAAGCAGCGCCGGCACCCGCTGTTGCTGCTGCCACCGCAGCAAAACAGCCAGTTGGCAAACAGAAGCCGGCGCGTGGTCTGACCGCACGCGAGCGTGCGCTGGTCAAGGAATTTGAACGCCGCGAGCTCTCGCCGGCGGATGCCGAAGCCCGCCGTCTGCGGTTGAAGAACCTGATTGTGCTCGGCAAGGAGCGCGGTTATCTGACCTACGCCGAAATCAACGATCACCTGCCGGATGACATGCTCGATGCCGAAGCGGTCGAGAACATCATCGGCATGATCAGCGACATGGGCATCCAGGTCTATGACGAAGCACCCGATGCCGAAACGCTGCTGATGTCGGAAGCCACGCCGGCCGTTGCCGACGAAGACGCGGTCGAGGAAGCCGAAGCCGCGCTGACGACTGTGGATTCCGAGTTCGGCCGCACCACCGACCCGGTACGCATGTACATGCGTGAAATGGGTTCGGTTGAACTGCTGACACGCGAAGGCGAGATTGAAATCGCCAAGCGCATCGAAGACGGTCTGCGACACATGATCCTGGCGATTTCGGCCTGTCCGACGACTATCGCCGAAATCCTTTCGCTCGCCGAGAAAATCGAAAAAGACGAAATCCGTGTTGAAGAGGTGGTTGACGGACTGGCCGACCTTGAGATGAAGGAAGCGATCGTCGAAGAAGTCGCGGAAGACGAAGAGGAAGAGGCGGAAGAAGTTGAAGCCGCTGAGGATGAGGATGATGACGGCGCTGCCGGCGCTGCCCAGGCTGCTGCCGACCTTGCCCGCCTGAAAGAGGCTTCGCTCAAGCACTTCGCCGACATTCGCGGCAATTACCAAAAAATGATGCGCGCACTGCAGAAGCACGGTTCGCGCGGACGTCCTTACATCCAGGCGCGTGAGTCGATTTCCGAAGAGTTGATGAAAATCCGTTTTTCGGCCAAGCAGATCGAAGCGCTGTGCGACGGCGTGCGCAAGCTGGTTGAGGAAGTGCGTACAAACGAGCGCACGATCATGGCTTTGTGCATCGACAAGGCACGCATGCCGCGCCAGCATTTCATCAAGGAATTCCCGGGCAAGGAAACCAGCTCGCGCTGGATCCGCGGCGAAGTCGAGTCGAGCAAGCCCTGGAGCGAAGCGCTGTCGCGTTTTGAGCCGGCTGTTCTTGAGCAGCAGCAGAAACTGCTGGACCTGCAGGTCCGGATCGGCATTCCGATCAAGGAACTGAAGGAAATCAACCGCCAGATGACCACGGGCGAAGCGCGGGCGCGTCGCGCCAAGCGCGAAATGACCGAGGCCAACCTGCGTCTTGTGATTTCGATCGCCAAGAAGTACACCAACCGCGGCCTGCAGTTCCTCGACCTGATCCAGGAAGGCAATATCGGCCTGATGAAGGCGGTGGACAAGTTCGAATACCGTCGCGGTTACAAGTTCTCGACCTATGCGACGTGGTGGATCCGCCAGGCGATCACGCGTTCGATTGCCGACCAGGCGCGCACGATACGCATCCCCGTGCACATGATCGAGACCATCAACAAGATGAACCGCATTTCGCGGCAGATCCTGCAGGAAACCGGCTCCGAGCCGGATCCGGCAACGCTCGCCGAGAAGATGGAAATGCCGGAAGAGAAGATCCGCAAGATCCTCAAGATCTCGAAAGAGCCGATTTCGATGGAGACGCCGATCGGCGACGACGACGATTCCCACCTCGGCGATTTCATCGAAGATCAGTCGACGATGGCACCCAGCGACGCTGCCGTTTACGGCAGCCTCCGTGATGTCACCGGTGATGTGCTGGACACGCTGACGCCGCGTGAAGCCAAGGTGCTGCGCATGCGTTTCGGCATTGAAATGAATACCGACCACACCCTGGAAGAAGTCGGCAAACAGTTCGATGTCACACGTGAACGCATCCGTCAGATCGAGGCGAAAGCGCTGCGCAAGCTGCGTCACCCGTCGCGTTCGGAGCGGCTGCGCAGCTTCCTCGACAACGAGAACTGAAAATCTGCTGCTGTTAATGCAAAAAAGCCCGGGGATCCCCGGGCTTTTTTTGCTGGCGCGAGACAGCCGATCTAGAAGGGCTTGCCCAGATAGAAGTACAGACTCTTGTTGCCATCCGCCGCATAGCCATATCCGAGGTAAGTGGGGCCCAGCGGAGTATCTGCAGCGATAAACAGCCCGATCGAATTCAGCCATCCGTCCGGCGATCCGGGCAGCAGCGGGTTGCCGATGCGCGCGGCTTCCAGGGAAATCCCGCCGTAAGCCCCTTCGAGCAGGGTCTGCCGGGACAGACGGTGGTAATACATGGCCCGTCCGAAAGTCAGGGTCTCTCCGTACAGCTGTCCGGTTTTGTAACCTGACATCTGCATGAAGCCGCCCCACTGGAACTGGTCATAGACCGGCAGCGGATTGCTGCCGAACTTGCCGCCGCCTTTGACGGCCAGGTTGAAGGTATGGTTGCCGTACGATATGGCGTTGTTGGCGTCAAATTCCCACTTGGTATAAGCGGCATCGGCGCCCAGCGAAGTGTTCGAGTCGTACACTTTCGTTGTGCTGCTCCATCCGCTACGCGGGAAAATGGCGCTGTCCAGACGGTCGAAGAACATGCGCAGCCGGTAAGCGCCGGTGTTGATATCTTGAGCCCCGGGGTTCAGGTAGGAAGGCCCAGTGTCGAGTGAGGGATCGACCTTGCCCGCGACCAGGCCCAGACGGATTTCACCGTAGCGGCGGAACTGGGTGCCGATGTCGATTCCGACTTCTTCGGTCTTGAAATCGTATCGGGCCAGCCGGTTATCGCCGTTGTAGACGGAAGTGGAACGGCGTTCCAGTTTGATCTGGGGGGCGACGAAGAACTGTCCCCCCGCGTTGAGCGGCTGATAGAACTCGCTGGTCAGGCTGGTGGTACGGCCAACCTGGAAATCGGTCCGCCATTCGGCGCCCAACTCGTTCAGTAAGGTCTTGCGATAGCTCAGCAACAGGTTAAAGAAGGCGTCTCCGCTGAAATCGGTGGACAGTCCCAGGCCGAAGCGCAGATAGTCCGGACCCCAGGATCTTTCAACGGCATCCACCGCCAGTACTCGCCGGCTGGGTTCCTCAAGGACACGGTAGTTGACATGCTCGAAGTGTCCGGTGCCGTAGAGCCGACGCATGTCGCGATCCAGCGTTTGCTGGTCGACCGGTTTGCCCGGCTCGGTGTCGAAGACCGCTTTTGCATATTCGGGATTGACCCGTCGCAGCGTTTCGAACCGGATCTCGTCAATCGGCCGCAGGTCGGGTGTCACGGCGACCTGCTGCCGGCGCCGTAATTCGGCAAACTCCGCTTCGGGCAGGGCGAACTGCGCCAGGCGGTCGGCGACCTTGCGGGCTGCCGCTTCACCCAGTGGCGCAATCTTCGGCAGGTCGTCAAATGCGCCTGTCGAGTATTCGCTGAGATCCGGAGAAATCAGGATATCGACAGGCTTCAGAGAGGCAAGCGAGGCCTGGACATTCTGCTCGGTCAGGATGCTGAGCATCTGGCTGGTCACGCCGAGCAGCGAGGTCAGTTCTTCCCGCTTCAGCAGCGGCGTGCCGACATTGACGGCGATGATCACGTCCGCGCCCATTTTTCGCGCTGCATCGACCGGCAGGTTGCTGGTGAGCATGCCGTCGACCAGCATCATGCCGCCGAACTCGGCTGGTGCGACCGCACCCGGTACCGACATGCTGGCGCGCATCACGTTGGCCAGTTCACCGTCGTGGAAGACCACGGCCTTGCCGGTGACCAGATCGGTGGCCACGGCCCGGTACGGGATCGGCAGGCGGTCAAACTGGTGATAACCCTTGGCCTTGGCCAGTCGCCGCAGCACGGTCTCCAGCTGCACGCCGGTGACGATTCCCTTGGGCAGGAGAACCCCGGTGGTGGCGCCGAACTCCGGGCCGAAGAACGGTTTGTAGTCCTCCTGCTTGCGTCGTACCGGCCGCTCCTCGCGTGGCGGGTTGTCCTTGAACAGCAGCTCCGTATTGATCTCCCGCAGTATTTCCTCCATTTCGGCCACAGAGCTGCCGCTGGCATAACTGGCGCCGACCAGCGCACCCATACTGGTACCGGCAATGCAATGAACAGGAACGCGCAGCTCTTCCAGCACCTTGATGACCCCGACATGGGCCGCTCCACGCGCACCGCCGCCCGACAGAACCAGGCAGATTTTCGGGCGTTTGCTGTTGCCGGGGGAGACGGTTGTTTGGCCGGTTTGCGCCTGCAGATCCGCAGTGGCAAGCAGTGCGATGAGGCCTGTCGACAGGGCGATCATCAAGGCGTGGAGATGGGGTTTGTTGTTCATATCTGTTCAGTCCTGCGGATATCGTTGCCGGCTTAATGAGTTGAAGCTTTATTGCTGCGAATACGCTGTGAAAAATCCATGGCCTTGTCTGCCGCCTGTGCCTGCACATTGACTTGGGCGTTGCGCTGCAGTTCATCAAAAGGCAGGCGGCGGTCGAGCATTCCGGATTCGTAGAGATATTGCGGAACATAGCCGCTGGCGAGAATCTTCCAGCTGAAAGGGAGGTGTTCCGGATTGCCCTTCGAGTGAAACCAGATGTTGGTCGTGCAGTTGGTGGTGAGCGTGTTGTAGAACTCGGGGGACTCTTTCAAGCTATTGATTTTATTGATGTAATCCATGAAAACGCGGCGACCGTTTTCCAGGCTGCGGCCCTGCAGCCGGTAGATATAAACATCTTCCGGCGGCTGGTGGCGATAGTTGGTGCGCAGGCGGATGACATCACGCTCGTCTGCAACCACGTAATGCAATTCGTATCGCCGGAAAAACCCTTTCAGCGTCGAGTAGCCCTCGCCTTTTTCGTTGCGCGTTTCGATGGAGATGGCGAGGTGATCGCCGCCGGTGAATGCGAAGCTGACGAAAATATGCGCGATGGCCGGCCCCATCCAGTACACCGCAACCAGGTCCACACCTTCGAGTTTGCGCAGATCAAACTGTTTGTCATACCAGGCGGGTTCGTAGTCGAATTCGCTGCGATAGCTAAAGTTGCGGATGTTGTGCACGGTGACGAGGTTGTCGTTGACTGTTGCATGGGGCAGCACGGAAACGGTTGTCTGCCAGTCGCGATCGTTTGAAGGCGTGATCGTTGCCCACCAGATCATCACCAGCGCGAACTGAACGGTGTGGCCGCTCAGCCCGCGCCAGCGCCAGCGTGGTGAAAACTGTGCAGCCAATGCCATCAGTGAAGCCAGTGCCGAGCAGGACGCGAGGGCGATGTGCAGACCGTTTTGCGGCGTCGTAAAAAGCAGCGCGAGACCTGCCCAGACGGCAGACAGCAGGATAATTCCGCAGAGCATGCTGATGCCGAGTATTTTGGTGACGGTTTTTTTCATTGGTAGCAGGTCTTGTTCATGAATGGCGTTGCCGCAAGTTACCGGAACTCAGCCTTGTCAAGGCGGGGGGGAAAGGTCGTCACGTCACGCAGGAAGCGTACCGGCTAATGTCCTTGCTGGCAAACTGAGGAGGGACTCGTTTGCGCCGGGTGCTGTGGGTTAGACTTTGCGGAAATCCCGGGCCGGCGGCCTGTCCGGTACACCCAACGGAGAAGTGCATGAGTGAAGTACGAAACGAACTGGCGCGCACTACGTTTGCCGTACTGTTTATCGGCGGACTGATTTTTGCATCGTTTTGGATCACGCGCCCCTTTTTGGCGCCGCTGATCTGGGCCACGATGATTGTGGTGGCGACATGGCCGATGATGCGGCGCGTGCAGACCCGGCTTTGGGGCCGTAGAGCTATGGCCGTACTGGTCATGACCATGGGCCTGCTGCTGGTTTTTGTCGTGCCGCTGACACTGGCGATCGCAACCATCG
The DNA here is from genome assembly GCA_044378065.1 of Burkholderiales bacterium. Classification (GTDB taxonomy): domain Bacteria; phylum Pseudomonadota; class Gammaproteobacteria; order Burkholderiales; family SG8-41. The sequence goes on from JBILYA010000005.1 coordinate 14,718, forward strand.
TGGATCACGCTGACGAGATTGTCGCCTGGGGCAAGGAACTCGCAGGATTCCAACTGCCGTCGCCCCCGGAGTGGATTCGGGCATTGCCGTTGATCGGTGAACGCGCCGTAGCGGTCTGGGAGACAGTGGCTGCCCAGGGTGCAAAGGAACTGGCTTCGCAGGCGGAACCTTATGTGGGCCAGGCGACGCGATGGTTTCTTTCGGAGGTCGGCAGTTTCGGCATGGTGTTTGCCCAGTTCCTGCTGACCGTTGTGTTGTCCGCGCTGCTTTATGCCGACGGCGAGGCGTGGGCACGCTGGATACTCCGGTTCGGCATCCGGTTGGCGCCGGTTCGCGGCGAGACTGCGGTCCGGCTGGCCGGTCAGGCGATTCGCGGAGTGGCGCTCGGTGTCGTCGTGACCGCGTTGGCGCAGTCGATCCTGGGCGGCATCGGACTGGCTATGGCCGGTATTCCTTTCGCGGCGGTGTTGACCGCTGTGATGTTCATGCTATGCATCGCGCAGCTCGGACCGGTGCTTGTGCTGATGCCGGCAGTGGCCTGGCTGTACTGGATCGACAGCACAGGCTGGGCGACGTTTCTGCTGGTGTGGACCCTGATCGTGGGGACCATCGACAACGTGCTGAGGCCCTTTTTGATCAAGCAGGGCGCCGATCTGCCGCTGCTGCTGATCTTTGCCGGCGTGATCGGAGGATTGCTTTCTTTCGGGCTCGTCGGAATCTTCGTTGGCCCGGTGCTGCTGGCGGTCGCCTATACGCTGATTGATGCCTGGGTCATGGAGTCTGATCCGGCCGGCGGTGAGGAAACGCGCGGCCAATAACTGCGGCGTATCAGCACCGCACAACGCGGCTGTTCCGGCGGAATGCCGGCTTGGACTCTATTGACCGAGTTTCGCACGCAGTCGCGCGACGATTTCGTCGATGATTTTCAGCGTTTCCTGGGGGCCCAGTGCGGCCACCGCTTTCTGGCGCACCGAATAGTGCATCATCAGCAGACTGCGCATTTTCTTGAAGGCGCTTTCATTATGAACCCCGCACACTGTGGCATCGTCGTTGAGCACGCGCTGGATATTTCCGGAATCAAGCAGGTTGACGCGGCAGATTGACGCGTATTTGGCGATCTCTCCGGTGATCTCGTCAAACTGCTTTGCCCATCGCGCCTGACTGTAACTGGGTTCTTCAGCCACGGTTATTCTCCCCGGTGAGTGATTGTTTCATTCAAAGCCGCCGCCCAGCGCAAGATGCAGGTTTGCGCGTTGCGCACGCTGCTCACTCTGCACGCGAAGCTGGGAGGTCCGGGCAGCATTAAGGGTCAGCCGCCGCTGTTCGACGGTGCGCAGGTCAATGTTGCCGACGCGGTACTGGATCTGCGCCAGTTCAAGCGCACGTTCGTTGTCGCGAACGGCAGCGCTCAGCAGTGTATTGCGCTCGCGCAGCGTGCGCTCAGCGGCGAGCGCGCCTTCAACTTCGCTGAAGGCGCGCTGCCCCGCGCGCGCATACTGGGCCACCGCCTGCTTCTGGTCAGCGGTGCGGATTTCAACCTGAGCGCGCAGTGCGCCACCCTGGTACAGCGGGGCGATCAGATTGGCACCCAGGCTCCACACCGGGCTGTCGAGATTTTTCAATACGATCAGATCACTGGAGACATCGCTGCCGCCGGCAGTGAGGCTGATGCGCGGCAGTTGCGCGGTTCGGGCTTCGCCCACGCGGTTGAAGGCGGCGGCGACACGGCGTTCTGCTGCCACCACATCCGGCCGGCGCTCCAGCAACTGCGAGGGCATGCCGGCCGGCACGGATTCCGGCATTGCTGAAAATTGCTCTGCAACCTTGATTTCCGCTGAGGGGTAGCGTCCGAGCAGGGATTCGAGCGCGCGCAGCGACTGCTCGCGCGACAATTCAGTCTGGCGCAGGACGTCGCGATAGTTGGCTGCTGCAGCCTGTGCATCCGCAACGGCCTGCTCGTTACCGTTACCGATGCGCAGGCGGTCCTGCGCGAGCTTGAGCAGGGATTCGGCGCTGCGCAGCATTTCCTGGGCAATCGACTGCTGTAATCCGGCTTCAATCGCCATGAACCAGCTTTTTGCCACCATGGCCGCGAGTGACTGGCGGGCATAGGCATAGTCTGCGGCGAAAGCGGCCGCGTCGTTCTCTGCGGCAGACTGGCCGTAGCGCACGCGCCCCCAGACGTCGAGTTCCAGTGAAGCGTTCAGAAACACACCTTCCAGTCCGCCACTGCCACCCGATTTGCCGCCGGTGATGCCGACCGCTGTCACCGACGGTTGCAGCGATGCACTGGCGACTTTCAGGAATCCTGTGGCGCGTTCGACACGGGCTGCAGAGGCCTGCAGGTCGGCGTTGTATTGCAGCGCCTCGTCGACCAAGGCGGACAACGCGGGATCATTGAACGACGCCAGCCAGCGTTCGGCCACGGGCGCTTCCGCGCCGCCGGCTTTCCATGCGCCGGGTACGGCGGTATTGGTCAGCGCCTGTTTTTGCAGTTCGCCGTTCGATGGCGGCGGCGTCAGCATGCAGCCGGCGAGGGTGACCGCCACGGAAACCCCGAGCAGGCTGCGGGTAAAGGACGCGGTGACCATCAATGCAACTTCAGCACGAGGTAGTTGGTAATCGAGCCCACGCGCATGATGACCTTGCGAATGATGTGTATCGCTGCAATGTGGTCGGTATAAATGGCGCCGTCACCGACCGCGCCCGCCGCGAGAAAGAGTTCGCGGTCTTTCTCGGCCACTTCAAGCTTGACGGGGAAGCGTCCCGGCATCTGCGGGAATACCCCGGTCTGCGGCAGCATTCCGGATTGTGCGACTTGTCCCTGTCCCTGCGCCCAGACAATCGAATCGACCTTTGCCTTGATGATGCGGCCCGGATGCATGTTGAGGCTGATTTCGGCCTCGTTGCCCGGCTCCACCATTGTCAGTTCGTTCTGTTGATACAGCGCGATGACCTGATAGGTTTCTTCGACAAAACTCATTGCGGGTGCAACCGGGAATGCGGTCACAAAGGAACCCGGACGCAGCTGTACGTTGATCGCGTAGCCGTTCGCCGGAGCATAGACGGAAGTCTGTTCAAGATTCCATTGGGCATTGGCGAGAACGGCGCGGCTGGCGTCGACCTGGGCCTTGGCCGTCGCAAACTGGGCGCGGGCTGCCGCGACCGACGCCTGTTCGCCGTTGACCTTGCCCGACAACTTTTGTGCGACCTGCGCTTCGTTCGCTTTTGCCGTTGCAATCTGGGCTTCAAGTTCGATGGCGTTGGCTTCGGCCTGTTCCAGCGCGAAGCGGTCGCCGGCGCCGGTGGCCACCAGTTCCTTGTTTTGCCGGACTCGCAACCGTGCCAGATCAAGCTTCGGCTGCAGCGCGCCGACCTGTCCGCTCGCCGATTTGAGCTGTTCCTGCAATTGACGGACGCCGGCTGAAGCATCGGCGACATTGGCCGCCGCCTGTGCAAGTGTGGCCTCGTCCGCGGCGAGTTTTGCCTTGGCGACGCTCAGATCGTTCTGATACTGGGTGGGATCGATGCGGAAAAGCAGCTCGCCTTTTTTGACCAGGCGATTGGGTTCGACCGGGACTTCAATGACCCGGCCTTTGACCTGGGGAATGACCTGAACCACATATTTGATGACGCGAACGTCGCTGCTTGATGGGGCGATGACATTCAGGGTGAGTATCAAGGCCGTCATGGCGACGATCGGGATGACCACAACGGTCACCTGTGATTTGGTGTTCCACGGCAGCCATTTTTTCTTGATGAAAATGAACCAGACGAAGAACGAATAAATTGCAAGCAGCAGGGCTTCCATCAGGCGGATTCCTTGGTCACCGGTGCCGTTGAAAGGGCAGCCAATTCGTTGCGCAAGGCTTTGAGCCGGGTTGGCAACGTGCGTTTTTCGAACAAGGCATCCAGTTCTTCACGCAGGTGCGAGATATCCTGGCCGGAGAGCTGTCCGGCGCGAGCTTTTTCGCCCATCTCGTGAAAATAATCTTCGTGCTTGTCGGTGCCGTAAGCCAGCTGATAGGTGACGGGCTTCATGTAAGCCCAAAGCCAGGCCAGCGGCCACAGCAGGCCGCCGAACAGCAGCGACAGCAGGCACAGCGTGTGGATCGCGTCCTTTTGCGGGTGATGCCGTTTTTCCGCGATTTTTTCCGGGAGGACATGCACCATCCAGAACAGCACGATGGCGCCGATCGGCATCACGATGATGACAAACCACGCGATATAGGTCGCTGCTGTGTCCATGACTTCCGGGGGCAGAAACGAGGCCAGCGCTACGGTAGGGGTCGCCATGGCGAAGACGCTCAAGGCGGTCCGCATCCATGGGAAAGACGTTCTTGAAAAATTCATCGGTTACTCGTCTCCGGCAGCAATCAGGGTGGTGGCGGATGAAACACTAGGCCAATATTAACATCGGGATTTATGGGTATTTTTATGGGGATTTATTTCCTCCGGAAAATCAGCAATGATTGGCTGATCAGTCGCCCGGTCTGGCTGGTTGTCCGGCCAAAAAGGGGGGCGAAAGAACCATAACAATTCCCACCGAATGGAGGCGCAAGATGACCCCCAGAATTTTTCCTTTACGCGCCAGTGCGGCCGCATTTGTCTTAATCGCATGTCTGGTGATGGCGGCTTTATCGCCGGCACAGGCTGCCGACCGTGCCAAGCTGGATCAAAAGGCCACGGCAGTCATGGGGCAGCTACACCAGAAGTACCCGGAAACCAGGAAGCTGGCGCAAAAGGCCAAAGCGATCTTGGTATTTCCCGAGGTGTACAAGGCCGGCCTGATGATTGGCGGCGAAACCGGGGATGGCGTCATGCGCATCGACGGCAAGACCGTGGCCTACTACAACACCTCGGGCGTGTCCTACGGTTTGCAGGCTGGCGCCCAGAAATACGGGTACGCGCTGTTCGTCATGACGCCGTCGGCTCTCAAGTCGCTGCAAACCGCAGAGGGATTTGAGATTGGCACGGGGCCTAGCGTTGTTGTGATGGACGACGCCATGGCCAAGAAGACATCCACGACGACCATTAACAAGGATATTTATGCATTCATTTTCAACCAGAAGGGGCTGATGGCGGGGCTGGGGATCCAGGGCAACAAGTTGACCCGTCTGGAAAAATAGGTCGATCAAGAGGCATCCGAGCCTTGCGTGCTGCCAAAACGCGGCAGGGGTTCGTTGAGAGGGTAAAATACTGCTGCAACAATCCGGACGAACAATGTCGTTCCGGTTCAAAACCCAGGAGAACATGAATGAAAGCAACATTTGCTGCACGCGCCCTGTTCACAGGCCTGCTGATCGCCACATTGCCCGCCGTGGCTGCGGAAAAAGCGCCGCAAAAAGCTGCTGTCAGCGAAACCGTCAAGCTGACCGCGACCGTCAAGTCGGTTGACTACGACAGCCGCCTGATCACGCTCCAGGGTCAGGATGGCAAAACCCTGACCGTCGAAGCCAGCCCCGAAGTGAAGCGTCTGAAGGAAATCAAGGCCGGTGACATGGTCGTCATCGATCTCACACAGGCGATTGCTGTGGAACTGAAAAAAGCCGGCTCCGCACCCGGTGTTTCTGTGAAGGAAGAGGTCAAGCGCGCCAAAGCCAGCGAGAAACCCGGCATTTCAGGTCAGCGCGAAGTCAAATCGACGGTGAC